>NZ_JBHWXB010000013.1:0-204577 GCF_042729855.1 Rhodococcus sp. NPDC060090
CGGATCGGGTCGAACTACGATCTGTGTCACGGCTTCCTCGATCACACCGGGCTTTCCTTATGACCAGTTCTCACTCAATTACCGAAACATCTTTATTTACTGCGAGATGCACTAGCTCTCCGCCCGAGGGTTCGTCGCCGCCACGGGATCCGGCCTGGACCGACGGCACCGCTTGCTCAGAAATTGCTCGGCCCGATCCATGACAGTTGTGCGTGCCCGGAACGTCCGGTGCACGCACACTGTGAGGAGACCGTCGTGCGCAAGTTCGACATCGACACCATCTCGGCTGAAGGCACGGAGCTCGACGAATCACGACTTACTCAGATTCTGGGCGGTCAGGGGATCATCCGGGATGACAAGGGGCGGACCGGCTGCATTCCGGATCTGGGAGGCACCATCCGCGCGGATGATCCCCTGTTGGGCTGAGTCTGAAGGCTCGACACCTTGGCGCGGGACGCATAGTGCGTCCCGCGCCAAGGTGTTTTCTGTGCCGGTCATCGGTCGAGCGCTTTTTCGTTGCTCAGAGTCTGCACAGTCACTCTCGTAACGATGTCCGTGCTGCCGGGAGGTCCGGCACGGAACAGTCGAGGAGATCTGAATGAGCAAGATCAGGATCGAGAACATTCCTGCTGAGGGTGCTGAACTGGACGAGTCGCGGTTGGCGGGCATCGTGGGTGGCGCCCGGCCTATCTGTCAGCAACCGACCGTGCTCCGAATGGACTCGGGCAACTGGCCGGACCTTACCCTTCCCGGTGATCCGAGGAGTCAGTGCTGAGAATCGCGCCGGCAAGCTGAACTGTGTCCCGTTCGGGGCATAGTGATCCTTGGCCCGGGGCGCAGAAGTGTGCCCCGGGCTGTCCTGGAGGGTTCCGCCCCATGTCCCATGTTCTCGTTCTCACCCAACCCGGCGACATGCACGCAGACGCCGTCATCGAGCGGTTGATCCAGCGCCGGGCGAGGTACACGGTCTTCGATCCGGGCGAGTTCCCCGCCGATGCAGCGCTTTCGGTGTCGTATGGTCGATGGGGACTCACCGGGCGCAGACTTCTGAGGTCAGGCGAGCATCTCGACCTCGATGCTGTCGACAGCATCTGGTGTCGGCGACCCAACCTACCCGCCCCGTCTCACGAGATCGGGGATCCTATTGCACAAGAGTGTGTTCGAGATGAGGGCGGTATGTTCTCCGCGTACATGTGGGACAGTCTGGATTGTCTGGCGGTACCGGGAAAGATGCGGGCCATACGGTATGCGTCGCGCAAGCCTGAA
Source organism: Rhodococcus sp. NPDC060090 (assembly GCF_042729855.1). NCBI lineage: Bacteria > Bacillati > Actinomycetota > Actinomycetes > Mycobacteriales > Nocardiaceae > Rhodococcus > Rhodococcus sp. NPDC060090. Next base: position 1,267 of record NZ_JBHWXB010000013.1, read on the forward strand.
CAGCTTTCTCTCGCGGGTGTACTCGGTTTGGAGATACCTCCGACACTCATCACCACAGATCCGTCGGAGTTCCTGGACTTCTGGGATCGCCATGGCGGGCAGATCATCACAAAGCCCTTCAATAATCCCAGTCTCGGGGAGGGTGGACGGAGCTTCGTCCGGTTCTCGGAGGTACCGACCACTCTTGATCTCGCCGCGGCAGATGCCATCCGCTTCTGCCCGGTGATCACGCAGGCGTATGTACCCAAGCTCGTCGAACTTCGGGTGACAGTTGTCGGTGATCGCGCATTCGCCGTCGAAATCAACAGTCAGCGAAGCAATCACGCCCGCAGTGACTGGAGAAAATACGATTCCACTCCGGGCTTGTACGCGATTCACTCGCTCCCCGACGAGATAGCCGAGCGTTGCATCCGCCTCGTATCCGAGTTCGATCTGAACTACGGTGCACTGGATTTCGTCCTGACACCCGACGGCCGCTACGTCTTCCTCGAGATCAATCCGGGCGGCCAATGGCTGTGGCTCGAAGCGGCCACCGGCCTCCCGATCGCGGACGCCGTCGCAGACCTATTGCTGTCTGCCAGAGACCGATCACCAGAATCATTGACGAACGGAACACTTCGATGACCCTCACCACCCCACCGCGAAAGCACTCTCTCGACGTGAGGTTGCTGTCCGAGCTTCTGGACGTGATCCGCCTGGAGAACAGCACACCCGATGCAGACTCGGCGGAACCCCTCCGAGTGCTGCGCGAGAACAATCGCGAACTTCGCATGCGCCTCGTGCGACACGTCGAGCCTTTCGACGGGTCGAGCCAGAGCGCACTGCTCATCACCGATGCGGACGGATGCGTGACGACACTGTCGTGGTCGCCTCCCTCGTTCCTCCCGTGGCCCCTCCGTGGTGCACGCCGTGTCGGCGAATCGGACCTCCTGTCGGTGAACGGAGAAACCCTCACGGTCGGCGACGCCATTCTGCACCTCGAAGGGTTGTGGGATCGTCCCGACCTCCTCACAGGGCTCATCGATACCTGCACGATCCGCAGTGCGCTCGAAGAAGAACCCGTCGAGCTGACCGATGCGCAGTTGCAGGAGGCGTTCGATGCATTCCGCCGGGCACGAGGGCTGCTCACTCGCGACGCGACCGAGGTCTGGATGGCGCAGAACCATCTGAGCCTGAACATGTTCGAGCGAACAGTGCGACAAGAAGCAGAATTAGCGGTGCTCCGCAGGCGCATCGTCGGTGATCGTGCCTCGGTGTGGCTCCGTGACCACCCTGATGCGCTCGACCGCGCTCGCATCGTCCGGGTGGTCTTCCCGAGCCGTGCGGAAGCATCCGAGTTCGCGGTACGGGTTGCCGACGTTCATGCCTACGGCGCGGACGACGCGATTCGCTACTTCACCGGTGAGGCAGGTCTTGCAGTGGCCGCGGACCGTGGCCAGGTGGAGTTCTGCGAGATCGGACGCGGTGACCTCGACGGTGATCTCGCGAACCTGGTCCTTGCCTCGAAGCCGGGAACCGTAATGGCTGCACGCGTGGGCCACGACGGATGGGAGATCGTGCAGGTTCTCGCCGTACATCGGGCACAGATCGATGACTCCACCTTGCGGATCGCCGAGCAGTACGTGTTCGACGAGTGGCTCGCCGAACACAGGCGTGCCGCGCGGGTCGAGTGGTTCTGGGGTGAGGCCGAGAAGACAGCGCGGGTTGCGGCGTGAGACGCAAGATTCGGTTGCGCCACCAGTCTGGGATCTCGGACTGCGGTGCGGCCTGCCTGGCGATGATTCTCGATTACTACGGTGCCCCGAGACCGGTCAACGAGGTGGCGGACGATCTCGCGGTGGGGCGCGACGGGACGACGGCGCTTGCGCTGGTCCAGGCAGCGCGAGACTACGGACTGGAGGTGCGGGCGTTCGGCCGGCCCGCAGAATCGATCGTCGGCGGACACACCATGTTGCCCGCGCTCGTGCACTGGGAACACAATCATTTCGTAGTCGTCGACCGGGTCACGGCACGACACGTCGTGGTGGTGGACCCGAGCCGGGGTCGACAGCGCCTGGCACACGACTACTTCGCGGAGCGGTACTCGGGCGTCGTGATCGAATTTGCGGCGGGCACTGTTGCGGACAAGGCCCGACCGGCGCGGCCCCGAGATACTCGCTGGCGACGCGAGTTCCTCTCGCTGGTCTGGCAGAACAACCGCGCATTGTCGGCCGGAATGCTGTGCGCGTCGGTGGTCTTGCAGCTAGTCGGCATCGTGATTCCGCTGCTCACTGCGGTGTTCGTCGACAAGGTCATTCCCGAATCCGACCTCGGGCTTCTGAGCCTGCTTGCTGTGGCGTTGGCCGGTATCGCGTTCGTGGTGCTGGTGGTGGGGTCGTTGCGCACCATCGTCATCGCACTGATGCGTCGCCGTGTCGATGCGGCGCTGAGCGGATACTCGGTCGAGAGACTGTTCTCTCTGCCCTTCGCCTATTTCATGCGAAGGGGCACGAATGACGTTGCGCAAAGGGTCGGAGGTATCGGCACCATCCGAGATCTGCTCACCGAGAGGGTCGTGTCCGCCCTGATCGACGCTCCACTCGCGATCGTTTACATCGCGATCGTGATGTGGTGGGCGCCAGGCGTCGGCGCGGGTCTTCTTGCTCTCACAGCGGTGCAAGCACTTCTTATCTGCGTGGTGCATCGACTCGTGGTCGATCTGAAGCAGCGTGAGGCCGCCACTGCTGCTGAAGCGGAAGGCCTGCTCATCGAGAACATCCGCGGTATCGAAACGGTCAAGGCGTCCGGAACCGAGGCTGCAGTGATTGCGCGATGGACGGCACGGTTCGAACATGCGCTCTCCGTGTCGGTCCGGAGCTCCCTCGTGTCCGGTCTGGTCGATGCCGCACAGACTTCGTTGCGTGCGGCTGCGCCTGCGGTGCTGCTGTTCGTCGGAGCAGTCCATGTGCTGGATGGCCGGTTGTCGCTCGGGGAGCTGATTGCGGTGAACGGGATGACGTTGGCCGCAATGGGTTTCGTGACATCTCTGCTCACGCTCGTACAGTACTTGCAGTCCGCCGCGGCATACGCGCGGCGCCTCCAGGACATCCTCGAATCCGATCCGGAACAGCAGGGGCTCGAAGTCTCTGCAGCGCCGTCGCTGTCGGGTTCGATCAGCCTTCGCGGCGTGGGATTCCGGTACAGTCCGAGATCCCCATGGGTGCTTCGCGGAATCGACTGCGAGATCCCGGCGGGGGCCACGGTTGCGCTCGTGGGGCGGTCCGGTTCGGGGAAGAGCACGCTCGCGCGTCTGCTACTCGGGTTGTACGTGCCTGAGGAAGGTGCGGTTCTCTACGACGGTATCGACGCGCAGCGCATCGAAGCCAGGTCGTTGCGTGCACAGTTCGGTGTCGTCACGCAGGACTCCACATTGTTCACCGGCAGCATTGCCGACAATATCGCCATCGGAAACCCCGATGCACCGTTCGAAGACATCATGCGCGCAGCATCCCTCGCGCAGATCCATGAGGACATTGCTGATTTGCCGATGGGTTACGGCACCGTTCTTCGTGAAGGCGGTGGCCTCTCCGGTGGTCAGCGGCAGAGGGTCACAATTGCTCGTGCGCTCTTGACCCGGCCGCGGGTGCTGTTGTTCGACGAGGCGACGAGCGCTCTCGATTCGGTGACCGAAGCCGCAGTCGTGGAGGGAATCGGCGGGTTACGCCAAACCCGTATCGTCATTGCACATCGCCTGTCCACGGTGCGCGTTGCAGATCTGATCTTGGTGCTGGAAGCCGGACGCGTCGTCGAATCCGGCACCTACGCCGAGCTGCTGATGCAGAGAGGTGTTTTTGCGGATTTGTGCACCGAATCAGCGCGGTAGCCTCGACGTCGACAGGCCCCGGGGAGGGGCCGTGACGAGTCGGGGGTGGGTTCCATGGACGCACGCGTCAGTGGTTCAGAGCTCGCGGACGTGCAGATCGAAGTGGGTGTTCTCGGTCCTGTCTCGGCGCTCCGTGACGGTACTCCCATCGACCTCGGCGGCCCACGCCAACGCGCCTTGCTTGCTGCCCTTGCGGCGGCATATCCGCACTCGGTGAGCGCGGATCAGCTTCTCGCCGAAGTGTGGAACGACGTCCCGGACCCGACGGTCAACGCTCTGCACTTTGCTGTGTCGAAACTGCGTCGTCACCTCGACCCACAGCGAAGCCGCGGACAGGGCGGCCCGGTAGTGCGCAGCGGACCCCATTATGCGTTGCGGATCGCCGAACTCGACTCGGCCCGATTCGATGCTCTCATCAGGACTGCCCATGAGGTTCGTACGGCCCGGACGCCTACAGCCACGGACGATGCCGCGGCGATTCTGAACGAGGCACTCGGGCTGTGGCGAGGCGAACCGTTCCAGGACGTCGGGCACCTCGCGTGTGTGGCTCCCGAGCGGACACGACTGGACGGGCTGTATCGCGACGCGTCGAGTGCACTCATCGAGGTCGATCTTGCTCGTGGATGCACGCGCGAGGCCCTGAACGCCGCGGAGTCACTCGTCGAGCGGTATCCGCTCGACGAGCACGCGTGGGAACTGTTGGCGCTCTCGATGTATCGAAGGGGGCGCCAAGCCGACGCGCTCGCGGCGATTCGACGCGTTCGGCGGGCACTGATGGACGAACTCGGCGTAGATCCCGGAATCGCGCTGCAGGCACTCGAGCAGCGGATTCTCACGCACGAGGTTGCGCAGCGGCCGCCGGACGAACCTCCGCCTCCGGTGCTGCCGGCATTCCGTACTCGGCTGATCGGAAGGACGGCAGACCTGGCGACAGTGTCAGATCTGCTGGAACGTCATGCGCTGGTGACCCTGTTCGGCCCCGGAGGAGTGGGGAAGACGCGGCTTGCGCTCGAGGTGGCGCGAAGCCCCCGAACCGGGGACGATACCTGGCTCGTCGACCTCGCCGGAGTCGCAGAAGGGTCGCCGATCGCAGCGCCGGTTGCCGAGGCCCTCGGCCTACCGGGTGTGGAGACGGTCGAAGAGCTTGCCGCTCTGATCGCCCGGCGCGGGATGTTCGTCATCCTCGACAACTGCGAGCATCTCGTCGTCGCAGCGGCGCACCTCGTCGCGGCAATTCTGGAACGTTGCCCTCACGTCCGCATCCTTGCCACGAGCCGAGAGCTATTGGACGTCGACAGCGAAGTCGGCTACGAGATCAGGCCGCTCGATCTCGCCTTCGCTGTCGAACTGTTTGCTGATCGTGCCGTTCGATTCGATCCGGGCTGGTCGCTCGAGAGGGCAGATTCCACCTCAGTGCATCGGATTTGTGAAGGTCTGGATGGACTTCCGCTTGCGCTGGAACTTGCTGCCGCACAACTGTGTGTGTTGTCCGAAAGTCAGATCGCCGACGGTCTTGCCGATCGGTTCACGATGCTCAGCACCGGACCGCGCTTCGCCGGAGCACGTCAACGACGACTCGTCGATACCGTCGATTGGAGTTACCGAATGCTCGACGCACCGTCGTCGTGGGCATTGCGGGCTCTCTCGGTCTTTGCGGGAAGCTTCGACATCCACGGTGCTGCTGCCGTGCTCGGCGTAGACGATCCGATTCGCGCGGTCGACACTGTGCGAGTGTTGGTGCGTCGCTCGTTGCTGTCGGTCGTGCCCGATACCACGCCCAGACGATACGTGATGCTCCGAACCATCAAACATTTTGCCGCACAACAGCGCACTCCCGCGGAGGAGATTCGAATTGTTGCCGCGTACCTCACTCGAGTCCTCCGGAGGGCAGTCGCCCTGGCGGCCGAACTCCGTGGGCCCGGTGCGCGGGATGCGGTTTCCGAACTGGCCGCCGACCGTGCGGAGCATCGAGCGGCACTGACCACTGCGCTCGAACACGGCGACCCGCATTACGTACTCGAACTGTCCGGTGCTCTGTATTGGTTCTGGTACCGCAAGGCGAACGTGTCGGAAGGGCTGGGATTTCTGCGTGTCGCGATCGAGAGGGTCGATCAGCATCCGATCGCACCCAAGCCGGAACATCTCGGCAGGGCGCTGATGGGGATGGCGCTTCTCACCGACCTCACCGGCGACTCCGAGACCGCGCAGCGCCACAGCGACCGTGCCCGCGAGGTACTGCTCGGAACGGGCGACGTTGCGGACATCGCCTACGCGGACTCACTGAGGGCCTACTACCGCACCGTGTGCGGTGATCACGACGGCGCAGTGGACATCGTGCAGCGAAGTCTCATCGATGCACGCCGCCTCGGCATCGACTGGATCGAAGCCTCACTTCTGATGGTCATGGGAATTGCTCAACGCGGCAGCGGAGACCTGGAGGCGGCACCGACCCTACGGAAGTCCGTCGAAGTCGGTCGCCGATGCGGCTATCAGTGGGTACCGATCTGCTCGCTGTGGGCGCTGGCGAAAATCGCGGCAGATTCCCGAGACCACGCTGAGGGGCTCGAACTTGCGCGCGAGATCCTTCCGATTCTCGAATTCGACAGCGAAGTCACTGGGTGGATCGTCACGATGCACACTGCGGCGGCCGCGCTGGCGCAAGCGGGACGCACTGCCGACGCAGCACGCGTGTCGGGAGCGGCTCGGGCACACGGTGAGCGAGTGGGGGTGCAGGTCGAGCTTCTGGATCCGTACAGCGCGGAGGAAGACGCGGCGATGACCGCGGCGTCGCGCACCGACAACTTCGACGCGTACTGCGACGAGGGCGCCGGCCTCACCCGTGAGGAAGCCAATGCTCTGCTCACGGACTCTCGACCGCCACTGTGAGCGGACCGAGACAATGTTCCGGCCGTCGGTTTCCGCCACCTGGGCGGTCCGGCATGCGATGCTGACGATCGATACGGTCCGCATATGAGGAGAGCGAATGAATCCCGTCGTCGAGACCACGCGCGGCCGAGTGCGGGGAAGAATCGAGGCCGGTAACGCGGTCTTCAAAGGCATTCCGTATGCGGCTGCGCCGTTCGACGACCGACGGTTCGCGGCACCCGAACCCGCACCGGCGTGGAACGACGTGCGCGAGGCGGCCGAATTCGGTCCTACCGCACCCAAAGCGCCCTACCGGCCTCCGATCTCCGAGCTCCTCGAAGACGTAGCGATTCCCGGCGAGAACCCGCTGAATCTCAACGTGTGGACGCCCGATCTCGAAGCGTCGCTCCCGGTGCTCGTCTGGATTCACGGCGGCGCGTTCGTCCAGGGCAGCAGCGCGGTGCCGCTGTACGACGGCGCGAACTTTGCACGCGACGGCATCGTTTTCGTCAGCATCAACTATCGCCTCGGTGCCGAAGGGTTTGCGCTCCTCGCCGACGCGCCCGCCAACCGCGGCCTGCTCGACCAGGTGGCGGCACTCGAGTGGGTCCGCGACAACATCGCGGCGTTCGGCGGCAACCCGGATTCCGTGACGATCGTCGGTGAATCGGCGGGTGGGATGAGTGTCGGTGCATTGCTGGCGATGCCGGCGGCGCACGGACTGTTCCGTCGTGCGATTGCGCAGAGCGGAGCCGGGCACGCGGCGATGTCGGCCGCCACCGCACGTAAGGTGTCGCAGGCCCTCGCGGAGGCACTCGATGTCGAGCCCACCCGTGCCGGCTTCTCGACCATCGACCCCGAGCGCCTCGTCGCAGTACAGGAAGATCTGGTGGTGCGGATCCGCAGCGAGCCGGATCCCCAGGCGTGGGGTGAGATCCCGACCCACGCGATGGCGTTCGAACCCTGCATCGACGGGACGGTGCTGCCGGAACTGCCCATCGACCGCATCGCTGCCGGCGTGTCATCGGAAGTCGACGTCCTCATCGGCCACAACGACGACGAGATGACGCTGTTCCTCGTGCCCTCCGGGGTCGCCGAATCGGTCGACGACAACATGCTCCCCGCGATCGTGGCGCCCTACGGTCTGACCGACCCGGCCGCCCTCGACGCCTACCGGGCAGCCCGCCCGGATACGACGCCGGGCCAGGTACTGATGCATGTGCTCCGCGACTGGATGTACCGGATCCCTGCCCTGCGCGTCGCGGAGGCGCGTGCGGCATGTGATGCCGCCACATACGTGTACCGATTCGATTGGAAATCAGCGGCTTTCGGCGGCCGACTGGGTGCGACACATGCCTTGGATATCGGTTTCGTCTTCGACAATCTCGATGTTCCCGGCAACAGAGCGCTGACCGGACCGAATCCTCCGCGGGATCTTGCCCAGCGGATGCATCAGGCGTGGGTGACGTTCGTGACCACCGGGGTGCCCGGGTGGGCACCGTACGGCTCGACCCGCACCGAGATGGTTTTCGGCGACACGTGTGGAACGGCCGATGATGTCGAGGCCGAACTGCGTGTGCTGTGGGACGGGATCCGCTGACGACGTTTGATCTCCGGGCCGTCGGGTAGCCCGCTGAAAGGCCATCACTGCCCACCGCTCACGAATCGGAGACACACATGTCCGGCGACACCCCCAAGGTCCCAGGTACTCCTTCGTCGATCGAGCCGAGCGTCGAGGAGCCCACGACGCCGGTGGACCCACCCGAGGCCAAACCCGACCAGTCGGAGCCGGCCGGTGTGACCGCCACCGGCGCTCCCGTCGACGCGTCACGCAAGCGTGCGCAGCAGAGCAGGTATCTGACCACTGCGCAGGGTGCCCGTCTCACCGATACGGACCATTCGCTCAAGGCGGGTGAGCGCGGCCCGACGCTCCTGCAAGATCATCACCTCCGTGAGAAGATCACGCACTTCGACCACGAGCGCATTCCCGAGCGTGTCGTGCACGCGCGCGGCGCTGCGGCACACGGGGTGTTTCGCGGCAACGGTGCCGCAACGAGCCTCACCCGCGCGGGCTTCCTCGGCAAGGGCGTGGAAACCCCGGTCTTCGTGCGTTTCTCGACGGTGCTCGGGTCGCGAGGCTCAGCCGACGCAGTGCGCGACACTCGAGGTTTCGCGACCAAGTTCTACACCGACGAAGGTGTTTTCGACCTTGTGGGGAACAACATCCCCGTGTTCTTCATCCAGGACGCCATCAAGTTCCCCGACGTCATCCACGCGGGTAAGCCTCACCCCGATCGGGAGATCCCTCAGGCCCAGAGCGCCCACGACACATTCTGGGATTTCGTCACCCTGCACACCGAAGCGGCCGCGCACACGATGTGGAACATGTCCGACCGGGGTATCCCGCGGTCGTTCCGCATGATGGAAGGCTTCGGAGTCCACACGTTCCGTTTGATCAACGAGGCCGGAGAGACGTCGCTGGTCAAGTTCCACTGGAAGCCCCGTCTCGGGGTGCACTCCGTGGTGTGGGAGGAAGCGCAGTTGATCAACGGCTTCGACCCCGACTTCCATCGGCGCGACCTCGCCGATGCCATCGAAGCCGGTGCGTACCCGGAGTGGGATCTCGGTGTGCAGGTGTTCCCGGACACTCCCGAGCAGATGTTCGAGGGCATCGATCTGCTCGACCCCACCAAGATCGTTCCCGAGGAACTCGCGCCGGTACAGGTCATCGGAACCATGGTGCTCAACGCGAATCCCAGCAACTTCTTCGCCGAAACCGAGCAGGTCGCGTTCCACCCCGGACACCTGGTTTCCGGTATCGACGTGACCGACGACCCGTTGCTGCAGGGCCGCCTGTTCTCCTACCTCGACACACAGATCACCCGGCTCGGCGGGCCGAATTTCGCGCAGATCCCCATCAACCGCACCCATGCCCCCGTCAACGACATGTTCCGCGACGGCTTCCACCAGCACGCCGTGCACACCGGCGTCGCGCCGTATCGGCCGAATTCTCTCGACGCCGGCTGCCCGTTCACGGCGGCGCTCGAAGACGGTGCGTTCATCGACTTTCCTCACGAGCTTCCCGCCGCCCGGAAGGAACGCGCGGCAGCACGGTCGTTCGATGATCACTTCTCGCAGGTGCGATTGTTCTATGTGAGCCTGTCCGAGGTCGAGAAGCAGCACGTCGCCGACGCATACACCTTCGAGCTCGGGAAGTGCTACGAGCAGGCTATCAAGGAACGTGGCCTGCAGGAGCTTGCGAACATCGATCCCGATCTGTGTGCCACGGTGGCGGCCGGATTGGGTCTCCCGGCTCCGGAGCCCACTGTGCCGCTCGGCAATCCGACGCCGAGTCCGGCACTGTCGCAGGTCGGCTCGACATGGCCCGTCGACGGACGGGTCGTCGGTATCGTCGCCGACGACGCCACCGATATCGGCGAGCTGCAGACGGCGGTCCACGCGCTCGACGCTGCCGATGTGGTTCCGCTCGTCATCGCACCGCACGGCGGGACGCTGGGCGGCGGCGCGGTGCCTGTGTCACGGACCTTCCTGACTGCACGGTCGGTGGAGTTCGACGCCGTGCTCTTTGCCGCGTCACCGGCAGATCCGCGTGTCGAGGTTCTGGTCGACGAGATGTTCCGGCACCAGAAGGCACTCGGCGCCTGGGGCAGCGGCACCGCTGTGCTGACGGACACAACGGCACCCGGTGTCGCGACGGCAGCTGACCCGCAGACGCTGGTCTCCCAGGTCGTGGAGCTCCTGGGCGCTCACCGAGTATGGGAGCGCGGCACCGTGTGACCGACTTCACCGGTGCAAAGGGTTTCAAGTTCCGAACCCCTCACGTTAACCTTTCGTTACCTCTGGCCGCAGCTGACGATGTCGCTGCGGCCAGTTGTTATTTACGGGGGGGGTCTTTGCTCCCACACCTCGGGTGAGCGCTGCCCGGTTTGGCAACACGTCGAGCGGGGTATCTATCCGTTCCTGAACCGGTTCGAGTGCATCGACTGTCGAGGTACCAATGAGTACGGATGATCCGACCTATGCGGCTCGGTGCCGCGCACAGGGTTACGCCCTTGTCGTCGCCTTCCTCTTTCTGATCATCGGTGTCCTCGGGTTCGTGCCGGGCCTGACCTCGAACTACAGCACGATCGTGCAGATGGGTTCCGACTCCCACGCGCATCTGCTGGGTCTCTTCCAGGTGTCGGCGGTGCACAACGCAGTGCACCTCGCTTTCGGCGCCGTAGGCGTGGTGGCGGCGCACCGGCTGGTCTGGTCTCGTGTGTATCTCCTCGTCGGAGGGTGCTTCTACCTGGGACTGGCGGCGTACGGCATGCTCATCGACCACCACAGTGCCGCGAATTTCCTTCCGGTGAACGACGCCGGCAATTGGCTGCATGTCGCGCTGGGTGTCGTGATGGTTCTGCTGGCCGTCGACCCTCGCGGCAGGCAGCGTCAGCTCCTACCCGGAAAGCGTCCGCCGCGCAGGAGGCTGCCCCGTCCACGACGTGGGTGATGCACTACATCTTCGCGTACCGGGCCATCGCGAAGCAGTACAGGCCGTAGATGGCCACGCCGGTCCCGGCGCAGGTCAGCAGTATCGCTCCGAATGGTTGCGCCCCCAGGGTCTTCAGCGCTCCATCCAGTCCGGTCGCCTGCTCGGGGTCGCTCCGCACTGTTGCGATGACCACCAGCGCTCCCACTCCGACGATCGTGAGCCCTTTCGCGACGTATCCCACCACAGCGAGAGGTTCGATCCACCTGCGTGCCCCGGTCCGCTCATAGGTGCGCAGATCGTCGAGGAATCCCCGTGTGACGCCCTTGTATACGTGATAAGCCCCGACCGACAAGAGGACGACGGCGGCGACGATCAGCAGCGCCTTGCCGGGCAGTGATTGCATCAGCCGTGCACTGAGCGCAGAGTTCTGCTCGCCGCTGGACCGCCCGGCGCCGACGGCGAAACCGATTGTCGAGTAGGACAATCCGATGTATACGGCGGCGATTCCCAGAGCCTTGACTCGGTCCACCGGAGAGTTCGACCGGGCGTGTGCGCTCTGCCCACCCCACAACGCCTCGACCACACGCCACAGCGCCATAGCGACGAATCCGACCGCCAGCACCCACAGTGCGATACGACCGCCGGGCCTTTCGGCCAGTGCGGCCAACGCGCCCGACTGATCGATGTTCTCCGTCGAACCGAAGGCGACCGCGATGGCCAGCATCCCGATCAGCAGGTGAAGCACGCCGCTGACGACATGACCGAATCGGGCGCCGCGTTCGAACCCCTCACTGCGTGCCGCTCTTCGCGCTCCGCGACCGAATTCGTCTGTCTTCATGTTGCTCCCACTCCCACGGCGTCCCCTATGTGCTGCGCTTGCCCCGGTACTGAGGCCCGGTCAGGGATACCCCGAGGGTCGTCAGCGGAAACTCCCGCGATCAGCGGGCTGTTTGCGAAGCCATGTGTGCGGGTAGTTCGAATGAGTGATCGCGGTGCCTGCCGGCGCCGTAACGAAGGAGGAGCCGACAGATGGCCGATGCACGCGTGATCTTCTACAAACCACTTGCTCTTGCCGCGAGTGTCGGCGGAGGCCTACTCGCAGGTGCGGTGTTCAACCAGCTGTGGAAGCGGATCGGTACGAGCGACAGGAAGCCCGACCCGCAGGATCTGTCGCAGCGCACCCGCGATGTGCTCGTCGCTGCGGCAGTGCAGGGATTGATCTTCGGAATCGTGAAGGCCGGTGTGGACCGAGCCACCGCGAGTGGCTTCAAGAAGGTGACGCACGTGTCGCCGGAGTGACGGCCGGGTCGCGTTGTGGGAGCGGCTCCGCCGACCAGTTGTCATCTACGGGTAGTTCACCTGACCCTGGAACTGTTGGTCAGCGACTCCTCGGTCTCGGCCATGATGCGACGCACCCTCGGGTCCTCCGCGAGCTCCGCCCTGACATTCCGAGCTCTCTCGTTCGCGTCCGAATAGGCAGACGCGTGCGCGGCCGCGATGCGGTCGGCGAGGACGCGGGGCGACAGGTCGTACGCGTGGGGAGGAATCTCGAGTCCCACGATCCGTCCGGTCGGTGACACGGTCATCACAATCCCGTGCGACGTTCCATTGCCCCTGATCATGTCGATCTCGTCCTGGATCCTGCGGACCTTCGACGAGAACTCTTCGGTTCGAGTCACGACGTTCTCCTTTGTCTCACCAGCCGGGGTAGGCCGGCAGGGTCTTGGGTGGGATGGGGGAGCGGATGGTTTCGGAGCCTTCTGCGGGGACGTCGGGTTCGATGCTGCGACCCCAGTCTTGGCAGCGGTGCATGGTTTCGCCGAGGTCGGCGCCGAAAGTGACCGTCCAGCCGGTACCAGTGAAGAGGTCTTCGGTGGGGGCGGACCATTGGTGTTCGGATACCGGCAAGCCTGGTGGCTCTGGAAATGGCCCGGTGTTGTGTACGGTCGGCCAGAAGTCTTCGGGATCGAGTCTGGGGTTGTCGGGGGTGTAGATGATGTGATCGAACTGGATGTATTCCTCTCGTCCGGACCCGTGGGTGATGCGGTACGTTCCGTCGGCTTCGCGGATCGCGAAGTGCGAAGGCTGACTGCATACAGTGGCTTTGAAGCCGGTGTCGGTTTCGGTGATCTGGAGGATGTGCGATCGCATGGTGCCAGCTAGCGACCTGTCCCAGCGTGTGTTGATTTGGGAGGCATACTTGGGGTCGAGTGCTTCCGCGAATCCGGGGTAGGTTGCGTCCATGCCTCCGTAGTGCGCGATGATCGCGGACTCGTGTGCGGCGCGGATGAGTCGGCCACGTTCGTCGAGTAGATCGATACCGTTTTCAGCGGACCATTCGTAGGTGGCGTTGCGTACCTGCGTGGGGGGCTGGTACTCCGAAGGCTTGGGCGTTGTGATGGTCGAATCCTCCGGGGCATTGTGTGAGCAGGCAGCGAGAATAAGAATGCTCAACGCTGCAGCGGCGGAACGAATCATATGTACTGAGATTTTATTCACTATGAGTAGTCCCATCGTCCACCTCCAGAGGCAACCACGTCGCCGAGGAGTACCTCGCGGAAGCCGGATTCACCATCCCTTTGGTCGGCATAGATGATGTTGCGCAGATCTTGGCTACCAGCAGCTGCCGTGATCAGATAGGTGCCTTGCACGTCTCGAGGAATTCCAGCGTCAGCCAGGATCCAGGTTGCTTCTCTGGTCAGTTCGTTGTCTGAAATACTGTTGCGTTCGTTGAGTATTCCATTTTCGATCCAATCGATCGGGAGTGTCGAGGCCTCCAAATGCTCAGACTCGGTGAGTCCTCGCAACATGTTGTACCGTATCGTGTTCTGCGCACTTGATTCCGTCAGATACATCGATGTGTCCAAGCCGTCTATTCCCGACGGCCGGCCCACGTATTGTCCTTCAGAGTCGATGATTTCGGAATCCAAGAGAACCCCGGTCGAGTAGACGATCGGCCCGGTGACCATACCGCCGGGAAGTGCTGTGACCGTGCCGGTCACAAGAGTCTGCGCGACCGCGAAAGCATCGGAACGGTATTGGTTCCGCGAGTCGATCGCGGCCTGTTCGGTCATCCTCTCGTTCTCGTACGCACTGCTCAAGCCGACCTCGACGAGACTCTGCAACCGCCCCGAATACGTTCCGTAGGTGTAATTCCCCTGACCGCCCAGTTGATCCAGCGCAAACCGACGATCGAAGTCGGTGGCCTGCGCGAGCGCTGCGCCGTTGATGAGCGCCCCGGCCGCGGGGTCGGTGTCGAGGAGAGTGAACACGCGCGTCGCCGGGACAGGGCCGAGGTCGCCGAAACCGTGAGTGGGTGTGGCATCCTCGTCTGCCCCGACCATGTCGGATGCGTACGGTGCGAGCGCTTCCGAGAATGACTGGACCGCAATCTGGTTTACCTCTCCGAGGGTTCGGTCGGAGAGCTGCCCATCGGGCTCGGGCATGTGAAGGAGGCGGTCGAAGTTGTTGCCGCCGTCCCAGGCAGATTCGGGTGACGACAAGACTTCGGCCAGACCGAATGCTGCCTGGCCGGCTCGCTGCGCGCGTGAAACTTCAGCGGGGTCGGACGAATCCGACGGCACCGCGTCTGCGGCGATCCAGTCGGTGAGACCGGCCAGGGTAGCGCCGTCGTCCTCCCACTCGCGGGTGAGCAGGGGCACGATCACCTCGTCGCGGTTGAACCCTGATGGAGCGCCGCCGACATCGGTGCCTGTCAACAGGTGGTACGACGCATCGGGGTTGCGCGTGCCGATGTCGAGGAATGTCCGCGTGGTCTCGTCGTAGTACGACGGATCCGGGGTGGGGACCACATGTGGGTCGGCATAGGTGGGCACGCCCGCCATGTATCCCGCGACCCGATTCAGCTCGATCCCCATTTCGGTGCCGGGTCGATACTCGGGATTCGCTTCGCCGAGAACGGCCCCGAGCGCATTGAGACGGTCGAATCGGTTTCCTGAACCGGGTTCGCGAGGCCCGGGTTCGTATCCGTAGTGGATGGTGTCGCGGATGTCCTGCGGCACCCGCTCCCAACTGCCGCCGTAGTCGGGGTTCGACAACGTGAGCAGACAGTTGCCCACTGCGTCGGCCCAACCTGCCGCATTCGGATCGCCGTCGGCTTCCCATTCTTTGAAGGTCGCGAACAGTTCTGTCAGTTCATCCTGTCCGAGTCCGTTGTAGAAGGCGTCGAGGTATTCGATGCTGGCGCCGCTGTCGGCGGACAGGGCCCGTCCGATGCGTTCGAGGTCGGAGTCGCGGGCGCGGCCGGACGAGATGAGTGCGGCGTCCGCGTCGCCGTCCGGTCCGCCCGTTGTCCACAGGCCCTGGGTCCGGAAGTCTCCTCCGAATGTCGACAGCCGGATGGTGATCTGGTCGATCGTGTCGGCTGTGCTGCTGTCGAGCTGCCCGAAGGTGCTCAGCGCGGACTTCAACTGCACCTCGAATGTGGCGGCCTCGTCGTCGAGGCACGCCTGCGCGACGACGTCGGCGCGGGAGTCTCCCGTGTCGCATCGGGGTGGGATGACGCTGCCGTCGTCGTGGACGGTGAATCCGGCGCCGATGGCGTTGTCGGCGATTCGGACCACGGTGTCCCGCGCGGGGACCAGTGCGGCCGATCCGGCACGAAGTGCTTCGATCTGTTCGGCGACTGCGTTGGCGATTCCACGGCCGACGACTCGATCGCTCCACGCGCGCGCCGCTGCGGCCGCGGCAGCATCGCCCTGCCATGTGCTGAACGTGTGGTCGACGTGTCGGTCGACCTGATCGGTTGCCTTGCCGAACGTGTTGTTGGTGGCTTCGACGCCGTCGGCTGCAGATGCAAGGGCCGCGGGGCCGAGTTCTCGGACCTGCGAGAGCGTCGACATCTACGACACTGTGCTTTCAGAGATCCCCGCGCTTTCAGAGGTCCCCGCTCTCTCGAAGCTGTTTCCCACTGCCTCGACCTGCCGCCTGAATTCTTCCTCTGCGGTCTCGTAGTTCATCGCGCCGGCGGATGTTGCTTCGGCCATGCGGTGCAGGCAGATGGACATGGCGTGGTAGGCGGTGTGCAGTGGAGCTTCGGCGCGCGTGAGAGCGCCACCGACCGCTGACGACGTCATCGCTGTGGCCGCCGCAGCGAGCGGAGCCCCCGGCTTCAGCTCGCCGATTAGTTCGGCCTCCGACGTCAATGCTGACGCCAGGGCTCTCAGCGCGTCGATGTCGACTTGCAACCACGTCATCCGCAATCAGCTCCTGATCTTGAAACGGTCCCATCAGGATTGGACGCAGCAGATGTCGGATCGGTTCCATCGGATGTCAGGCGAATCTGACGGCGGCCCCGATCATGGCGTTGCGCCCACCGGTGAGCCGGGTCGCCGTCGCCACCCGCGCGACCATCCGCGACGCACGAACCAGCCGCTGTGTGCGACGACGTCGGGCGCGGTCGTAGAGGCGAAGTGCCTCGCTCACCGGATGCTCGGTCAGCAACAGGGCGAGTGTCGCGCCGTCGACCATCGCTTCGCACGCGCCTCTGCCGAGGTTGGGTGTCATCGCGTGCGCTGCGTCGCCGATCAGTGCGGTGTTGCCGCGTACGTACGACGGCAGAGCCGGTGACTCGTACAGATCGTGATGCAGAACCTCCGCGGGATCGAGCCTGTCGAGTACGTCGCGCACACCGCGGTGCCAGTCGCCGAAGCGTGCACGCAGCTCGTCGACCGTGCCTGCTTCACCCGCTGGCGCGCGGACGGCCGCGAACCAGTTGGTGAGGTCGCCGTCGCGTGGGGTGATCCCGAAGAGTGCGCCCGGACCCCAGGTCTCGCTCATCGCGGTGGTGGCGCCGGGAACCCAGCCGCGCCATGCTGCATATCCGGAGTGCACAGGGCGATACGAGGGGCCGAAAATCTGGTCTCGAACTGTGCTGCCTATGCCGTCGGCGCCGATCGTGACGTCGTAGCCCGTGAGGTCGGCGAGTTCGGGAGCGGCACTCCCGAACCGGACGGTGTCGGACGGGAGCCCCCCTATGAGGAGCCCGAGCAGGACGGGACGTGACAGCAGGATCGCCGGCGTACGGATGTCGCTGAAGCGTCCGAGCACCTTTCCGTCCCATCTCATGAGTGCGCCGGATTTCTGCAGAACACCGAGGCGCTGCGCCTGTCCGCCCAGGCCGGCGAGTTCGAGCGCCTCGACGGCTTCGGGCCACAGTCCCAGTGCGGTGCCGGTGGTGGGCGGCGCTGCGGCCCGTTCGAAGACGTCGACGTGCCAGCCGCGGGTGACGAGGGCGTTCGCGGTGGTGAGCCCGCCGATTCCTCCGCCGAGCACTGCGGCTTTCCGTGCGTATTCGGTGGCCATGCCTGCAAGATACTACGGATGTAGTGTGATGTCACTACATCCGTAGTGTGGGTCGTAGGATCATGCCGTGACCGACAAACGCACTACCGTGCTCGACGCCGCGATCGAACTGCTCGGAACTGAAGGCCTGCGCGCACTCACACACCGGCGCGTCGACTCCATCGCCGACGTACCGGCGGGGTCGACGTCGAATTACTTCCGCACGCGTCAGGCGTTGGTCGAAGGAGTCCTCGATCGCCTTCTCGAACGCGACCGGGTCGACGTGGCGGCGCGTGCGGGCGCCGCATCGGCAGCACCGCGCGACGAACGTGAGCTAGAGGACTTGCTGTGCGGATACGTGCTGTTCGCGACCGACAGCGACACGGTGCGGACCCGGGCGCGCTTCGCGATGTTCGTCGAGGCCATGGCCGTGCCGGAACTTCGCGCCGCGGTAGAGATCAGACGCAGCGAGCTGAGGGCGTGGGGCGCGGCGATGCTGGCAGATCTCGGAGCGGACGGCCCAGGTGAATCCGACGCCGGTGCGCGGCTTCTCGTCGACTATCTCGACGGGGTGATCCTGCATCGGCTGACGTCCGGAAGCGACCCGGACCCGAGGGAGGGGATTCGCCGCATCCTCGAAGCCGTGCTGCGTCCGCAGCACGCGCGGTGACGCCCCCGCTACGGGCCTGTTACCGGCATATTTCCGCTGCTCACGTGCAAAGTAGGGCAGCCTTGCTTGCGTAACCCCCGGTGGGCTGGCATATCGTTTGTTGCGAGGCGGTGGGCCCACGATGTCCCACCGATCGTCAGGTTCGATCCCGCGCTGCCGAAAAAGGCACCCGCACCGTCGCGGATGGGCGGATACTGACGAAGACAAGGTATCGGCACACCCGGGTCGATACCCATCTACAGCAGTAGATGGCCATCAGTGTTGCTGGTCGTCAGTTGCCATCACCGCAACGAAGGCTAGGTATGACTCATCTTCCCGGGCCTCGAGGGCTCTACCACCCGGCAAACGAGCACGACTCCTGTGGCGTCGCGTTTGTCGTGGACATGCATGGTCGCCGCAGCCGCGACATCGTCGAGAAGGCGATCACTGCGCTGGTCAATCTCGAACACCGCGGTGCTGCAGGTGCAGAACAGAACACCGGCGACGGCGCAGGCATTCTCATCCAGGTCCCCGACGCGTACTTCCGCGCGGTCGTCGACTTCGACCTGCCTGTCGCCGGCGCCTATGCCACCGGCATGGCGTTCCTGCCGAAGGGCGAGGACGCCGCCGACGAAGCGCAGGCGGCAGTGAACCGGATCGTCGAGGAAGAGGGCCTCGAGGTCCTCGGCTGGCGCGAGGTGCCGATCGACACCTCCGACCTCGGTTCGATGGCCAAGAACGCCATGCCGACGTTCCGCCAGGTCTTCATCGCGTCGGGCGCGCGGGCGCTCACCGGCCTGGACCTCGAGCGCCGCGCATACGTGGTGCGCAAGCGCACCGAGCACGAACTCGGCAACAGCGGCGCCGGCCAGGACGGCCCGGGCAGCGAGACCGTGTACTTCCCGAGCCTGTCGGCGACGACGTTCGTCTACAAGGGGATGCTCACGACGCCGCAGCTCAAGGGCTTCTTCCGCGACCTGCAGGACGAGCGCGTCGAATCGGCGCTCGGCCTCGTGCACTCGCGCTTCTCCACCAACACGTTCCCGTCGTGGCCGCTCGCGCACCCGTTCCGTCGTGTCGCGCACAACGGTGAGATCAACACCGTCATCGGTAACTCGAACTGGATGCGTGCCCGTGAGGCGCTCATCGACACCGACGTCTTCGGTGGCCGCGGCAAGCTCGAGAAGATCTTCCCCGTCGTCACCCCGGACGCATCCGACACTGCTCGTTTCGACGAGGTGCTCGAGCTGCTGCACCTCGGTGGCCGCAGTCTTCCGCACGCCGTGCTCATGATGATCCCCGAGGCGTGGGAGCGGAACGAGTCGATGGATCCCGCCCGTCGCGCGTTCTACGAGTACCACTCGGCGCTCATGGAGCCGTGGGACGGCCCGGCATCGGTGTGCTTCACCGACGGCACCGTCATCGGTGCGGTGCTCGACCGCAACGGCCTGCGTCCGTCGCGCGCGTGGGTCACCGACGACGGTCTCGTCGTCATGGCCTCAGAGGTCGGTGTGCTCGACATCCCGGCCGAGAAGATCATCAGCAAGCGACGCCTCCAGCCGGGTCGTATGTTCCTCGTCGACACCGCAAAGGGGCGGATCGTCGAGGACGAGGAGATCAAGTCGGAGCTCGCCGCCGAGAACCCGTACGAGGAATGGGTCGAGAAGGGTGTCTCCCGTCTCGAGGATCTTCCGCCGTCCCGCTACACCTACATGTCGCACGAGCGGGTCGTGCTGCGCCAGCAGGTGTTCGGGTACACCCGCGAAGAAGTGGATCTGCTGATCAAGCCGATGGCAGCGACCGGCGGTGAGGCGCTCGGTTCGATGGGCACCGACACACCCATCGCGGTGCTCTCGTCCCGTCCGCGGATGCTGTTCGACTACTTCTCCCAGCTGTTCGCTCAGGTCACCAACCCGCCGCTCGACGCAATCCGCGAGGAGATCGTCACGAGCCTCGGTGGCATGCTCGGCCCCGAGGGCGACGTGCTGCGACCCACCGCGGAGTCGTGCCGCCAGATTCTGCTCTCCGCACCGGTCATCGACAACGACGACTTGCAGAAGCTCATCCACGTCAACGACAAGAAGCAGTACCCGGGATTCAGCAGCGTCATCGTGCGCGGTCTCTACCCGGTCGCGGAGGGCGCGCGGGGTCTGCACACCGCACTCGAGAGCATTCGTGAGCAGGTGTCGCAGGCGATCGACAAGGGCGCGCGTCTGATCGTGTTGTCCGACCGCGAGTCCGACGAGAAGCTCGCGCCGATCCCGTCGCTGCTCCTGACGTCCGCAGTGCACCACCACCTCGTGCGCGAGAAGACTCGCACCCAGGTGGGTCTGCTCGTGGAGGCCGGCGACGCACGCGAGGTACACCACATCGCTGCCCTGTGCGGTTTCGGTGCGGCCGTGGTGAATCCGTACATGGCGTTCGAGAGCATCGACGAGCTGCTGCAGAACGGCGACCTCCCCGACGGCATGACCCTCGAGAAGGCCATCGCCAACTACATCAAGGGGGCGTCGAAGGGCGTGCTCAAGGTGATGTCCAAGATGGGCATCTCGACGCTCGCGTCCTACACCGGCGCGCAACTGTTCCAGGTGATCGGCCTGTCGCAGGAGCTCGTCGACGAGTACTTCACCGGATTGCAGAGCCAGCTCGGTGGCGTCGGCCTCGAGGAGATCGCGGCCGACGTCGCAACGCGGCACGCGATGGCGTTCCTCGATCGCCCGTCCGAGCATGCGCACCGCGAACTCGAGGTGGGCGGTGAGTACCAGTGGCGCCGCGAGGGCGAATACCACCTGTTCAATCCGGACACGGTGTTCAAGCTCCAGCATGCCACCCGCACAGGCCAGTACAGCATTTTCAAGGAGTACACGAAGCTGGTCGACGACCAGTCGGAGCGGCTCGCGTCGTTGCGTGGACTCTTCGAGTTCAAGACGGGTCTGCGTCCCTCGGTCCCGACCGAGGAGGTCGAGCCGGCAACCGAGATCGTGAAGCGTTTCTCCACCGGCGCGATGAGCTACGGCTCGATCTCGGCGGAGGCCCACGAGACCCTCGCGATCGCCATGAACAGGCTCGGTGGGCGCTCCAACTCCGGTGAGGGCGGCGAACATCCGTCGCGCTTCACTCCCGACGAGAACGGCGACTTCCGTCGCTCGGCAATCAAGCAGGTCGCGTCCGGCCGCTTCGGTGTGTCGTCGCACTACCTGACGAACTGCACCGACATCCAGATCAAGATGGCGCAGGGCGCCAAGCCCGGTGAGGGTGGCCAGCTGCCGCCGCACAAGGTGTACCCGTGGGTCGCGGAGGTGCGTGGCTCGACGCCGGGCGTCGGTCTCATCTCGCCGCCGCCGCACCACGACATCTACTCGATCGAGGATCTCGCGCAGCTGATCCACGATCTGAAGAATGCGAATCCGCAGGCCCGCATCCACGTCAAGCTCGTCTCCGAGCTCGGTGTGGGTACGGTCGCGGCCGGTGTCTCGAAGGCGCACGCCGACGTCGTGCTCATCTCGGGCCACGACGGCGGTACGGGTGCGTCGCCGCTGACGTCGCTCAAGCACGCCGGGGCACCGTGGGAGATCGGCCTCGCCGAGACCCAGCAGACTCTGATGCTCAACGGTCTGCGCGACCGCATCGTCGTGCAGGTCGACGGCCAGATGAAGACGGGTCGCGACGTGATCATCGCGGCACTGCTCGGCGGTGAGGAGTTCGGTTTCGCGACCGCGCCGCTGGTCGTGTCGGGCTGCATCATGATGCGCGTATGCCACCTCGACACGTGCCCGGTGGGTGTCGCGACGCAGAACCCGGTGCTGCGCAAGCGGTTCACGGGCAAGCCGGAGTTCGTCGAGAACTTCATGCTGTACATCGCCGAGGAGGTGCGCGAGTACCTTGCCGAGCTCGGATTCCGCAGTCTCGACGAGGCGATCGGTCAGGTCGAGTGCCTCGACACCGTCAAGGCCGTCGACCACTACCGTGCGTCGAAGCTCGATCTGTCGCCGCTGCTCGAGAAGGTGACGTCGCCGATCTTCACCGATCAGGACATGTACTGCACCAAGGAGCAGTACCACGCGCTCGACAAGGCGCTCGACAACGAACTGATCGTCAAGGCGCAGGCCGCTCTGGAGTCGGGTACCCCGGTGTCGATCGCCACGACCATCACCAACGTCAACCGCACGGTGGGCACGATGCTCGGACACGAGCTCACCAAGCTCTACGGTGCGGATGGTCTGCCGGACAACACGATCGATATCACCCTGACCGGTTCGGCGGGAAACAGTTTCGGTGCGTACGTCCCCAAGGGCATCACGCTGAAGCTGTTCGGCGACGCCAACGACTTCGTCGGTAAGGGTCTGTCGGGTGGTCGTATCGTGGTGCGTCCCCCGGAGAACGTGGCGTCCGGATTCGTCGCCGAGGACAATATCGTCGCCGGCAACGTGATCCTGTTCGGCGCGACCGGTGGTGAAGCACTCATCCGCGGTGTCGCCGGTGAGCGTTTCGCGGTGCGGAACTCGGGGGCCACGGCCGTCGTCGAAGGCGTCGGCGACCACGGCTGCGAGTACATGACCGGTGGCAAGGTCGTGATTCTGGGCGCGACCGGCCGTAACTTCGGCGCAGGTATGTCGGGTGGTGTCGCGTTCGTGTACAACCCGGACAAGGAATTCGAAGACAACCTGAACACCGAGCTGGTCGATCTCGAAGACCTCGAAGGCGAGGACTTCGTCTGGCTCAAGGGTGCAGTCGAACGACATCGTGACGAAACGGGCTCCGAGGTTGCAGCCCGCATCCTGGCCGACTGGTCACAACAGGTCGGTCACTTCGCGAAGGTCATGCCTCGCGATTACAAGAAGGTTCTCATGGCTATCAAGGACGCCACCATCCGTGGTGCGAACGTGGACGAAGCGATCATGGAGGCGGCTCGTGGCTGATCCGAACGGCTTCCTGAAGCACGGTTCTCGCGAGACACCGGTTCGTCGTCCGGTTCCGCTGCGACTGCTCGACTGGAAGGAGGTCTACGAGCCGTTCCCGCTCGAGACCGTCCAGATCCAGGCGAGCCGCTGCATGGACTGCGGTATCCCCTTCTGCCACAACGGTTGCCCGCTCGGAAACCTGATTCCCGAGTGGAACGACCTTGCCTACAAGGGCAAGTGGGACGACGGCATCGAGCGGCTCCACGCTACGAACAACTTCCCGGAGTTCACTGGCCGGCTGTGCCCCGCTCCGTGCGAGGCGTCGTGCGTGCTGGGCATCAACCAGGACCCCGTCACCATCAAGCAGGTCGAGGTCGAGCTCGTCGAGAAAGCATTCGACGAGGGCAAGGTCACCCCGATCCCGCCGTCGAAGCTCACCGGGCGCAAGGTCGCGGTCGTGGGCTCCGGCCCCGCGGGACTCGCTGCAGCACAGCAGCTCACCCGCGCCGGCCACAACGTCACGGTGTTCGAGCGTGCCGACCGCATCGGCGGTCTGCTCCGCTACGGCATCCCCGAGTTCAAGATGGAGAAGCGTTTCATCGACCGCCGGCTCGCGCAGATGGAGGCCGAGGGCACCGTCTTCCGTACCGGTGTGAACGTCGGCGTCGACATCACCGCCGACCAGCTGCGTGAGCAGTTCGACGCGGTCGTCCTCGCCGGCGGCGCCACCGTGGCACGCGACCTGCCCATTCCGGGACGCGAACTCGACGGCATCCACCAGGCGATGGAGTTCCTGCCCATCGCGAACAGGGTTCAGCTCGGCGACCTGCCCGCGCCCACCATCACGGCGACGGGCAAGAAGGTCATCATCATCGGTGGCGGTGATACCGGCGCCGACTGCCTGGGCACCTCGCACCGTCAGGGCGCCGAGAGCGTCCACCAGTTCGAGATCATGCCCCGCCCGCCGGAGGAGCGCGCCGAGTCCACCCCGTGGCCGACCTACCCGCTCATGTTCCGGGTGTCGTCTGCGCACGAGGAAGGCGGCGAGCGGGTCTTCTCGGTCAACACCGAAGAGTTCGTCGGCAAGGACGGCAAGGTCACCGCACTGAAGGCATACGAAGTGCAGATGGTGGACGGCAAGTTCGAGAAGGTCGAGGGCAGCGACTTCGAGCTCGAGGCAGATCTGGTGCTGCTCGCGATGGGCTTCACCGGCGCCGAGAAGCCCGGCCTGCTCACCGATCTGGGTGTGGAGTTCGACCAGCGTGGCAACGTCGCACGCGAGTCGGACTGGAACACCAACGTCGACGGTGTGTTCGTCGCAGGCGATATGGGTCGCGGTCAGTCGCTGATCGTGTGGGCCATCGCCGAAGGACGCTCGTGTGCCGCCGCGGTCGATCAGTACCTCGAGGGAGTAACGGCGCTTCCCAATCCGATCACCACGCGGACCGTGCCGCAGCGTTGAGCTGACGGCGAGGGGCCGCGCACCGGAATCCGGTGTGCGGCCCCATCCATTTCCGGACCCTACCGGGCTGGGAACCTTGATGTTGCAGCCGAATATTCCTTCTCGATCCGCGCGACTATGGCCTCGACCGGCTCGACTGCGTCGATGAGACCGAGCCCTTGGCCCGCTGCCCAGATGTCTTTCCACCGACCGTGAACGTCGCCTGCGGCGTTGTAGTCACGTGCCGCGGGAGTGGTGAGGGCCTCGGGATCGAGCCCGTTGGCGATCAGGCTCGGCCGCAGCCAGGAAGCGGGGGTGCCGGTGACTCCGGAACTGACGATGAGGTCGTCCGATCCGTGTTCGACCACCATCTGTTTGTAGTTGCTCGGTGCCATGCTCTCCGCAGCGGTCAGGAAACGAGTACCCATGTACACCAGATCGGCTCCCGCAGCGACGGCTCCCGCCACACCCCAGCCGTCGGCGATCCCACCACCGACGACGACCAGGCCGTCGAAGAATTCCCTTACGGCGGAAACGAATGCGAATGGAGACAGGTGTCCGGTGTGGCCTCCGGCGCCGGCCGCGATGCAGGCCAGGCCGTCGACTCCGAACCCGGCAGCCTTGCGGGCCAATCGAACGGTCGAGACGTCGGCGAGTACGAGACCGCCGTACCCCTTGACCGTGTCGATTACCGGCGCCGGAGAACCGAGAGCAGTGATGACGACGGGAGGACGATGCTCGGCCACCAGTTTCAGGTCGTCGCCGAGTCGTCGATTGGAGCTGTGAGTCACAAGGTTGACGGCCCACGGAGCATCGAGCGGACCGGCAGCCTCGAGGCAATCGGTGATCGTGCCCATCCATTCGTCGAGTTCGGCGGTGGTGCGGCAGTTGGGAGTCGGAAATGCCCCGACCACACCGGCTGTGCCTGCTGCAACGACGAGTTCGGGTCCCGAGACGAGAAACATCGGTGCGACGACCACCGGTACTCGGAGTCTGGAGAGCAGGTCGGATGCGGACGAGGTCATCGGTTCTCCAGAAGGTCGGCGCGAATGTGGCGTCGCAACAGTTTGCCGACCGGGTTGCGGTGCAGCGTATCGACGAGCGCGATATGTTCGGGCAGTTTGAACGAGGCAACCTCACGTGCACGTAGGTGAGCGACGAGGTCGTCGAGGGTCGGTGCTGTGTCTGGAGCCGGAACGACGACGGCGCAGCATTTCTCACCCAGGGTCTCGTCCGGAACGCCAACGATCGCCACCTCGGCGACAGCCGGATGATCTTGCAGGAGACCCTCGATTTCGGCGGGTGCGATGTTCATACCACCTCGAATGATGATCTCCTTGCTTCGGTCGACGAAGCGCAGATATTCGCCGTCGTCACCGCACAGTTCGAAGATGTCGCCGCTGCAGAGGAACCCGTCCTCATCGAATGGGGTTGCGGCCGTCGATCCCTCGATGTACCCGGCGAACACGGTAGGTCCCTTCAAGCGAAGTTCGCCGCGACCGCCGACGGTGTCGACCCGCGTGCCGGTGACCGAGTCGATCAACCGCACCTCGGTGCTACGGCTCAGACGCACCGTCCACTGCCGGTCCGGTGCCGCATAATGCGGGAGGTGCTGGGCGCGAACTTCGGGATCCGGAATGTCCGATGGAGCTCCGAGCAAGCAGACGCCTTCGTTGGAGCCGAAGAAGTTGATGACCTCGATTCCGTGGTCGTTCTGCCATGCCGCGACAACCGAGGGCGGCAGGGGAGCGCCGCCCGCACCTACACGTCGCAACGACGACAGGTCGAACGCGGTGCGAAGTGCGTTCTGCTGCAACAGCATCGTGAGGATAGCGGGCGGCATCGTCGTGTGGGTGGCTCGGTGCTGCTCGATCTGGCGCAGGAACACGGTGATGTCGAGCGGGTGATGATGGACGAGGTGTCCTCCGCCGATCAGCCACGGCAACAGCGCAGCTGCAAACCCGGCCATGTTGACCAAGGGGAACGGGTTGACCAGTACCGATTCCTCGGTGGTTTCGAGGCCGTCCTGAACGCCCTGGCCGATGGCGAGCCAGTCTGCGTGGCAGCGCGGTACTCCCTTGGGTGCTGCCTCGGTTCCGCTGGTCCAGCAGACTGTCACGCGGTCGCTGATGGCCCGTCGCAGTCCGGCCGTGTAGGTATCGGCGGCGATGACGAGATCATCCGGGATGTAGTGGGACTCGAGTTCCACGGCGCCGAGGGGGGCATCCGGGCCGAACGAGAACACCGTGCGGAGGCTGTCGTGTGCCGGAACGAGTTCGAGAGCTTCGGTCGCGAGCCGTCGGTCGCCGAACCTGCCGGTGGTGACCATTGCCACCACCTTGCAGGCCTCGATGATGCCGGAGAACTCGTTGCGTCGATACGACACGGGCATCGGCGTGGCCACGGCGCCGATCTGCCACAGTGCCAGATACGTTGTGGTGAGCGTGATCGAGTTCGGGACGAGCACCGCGACTGTGTCGCCCTTGCGGATTCCGTGGGCGTGGAGCATGGCCGCGATACGGCGAACGCTTTCCTTCAGCTCGGCCCACGTCATCGACTGTGGATCAGCACCGGTGAGATCGGACAGATTCGCGGGGTCGGTGGTTGCGGCGTGGTCCGGTCGACGTTCCACCCACGCCTCGAACAGATCGGTCAGTGTCTCGGTCTGCCACCACCCACGCGCAAGGTAGTCGGATACCTTGTCTGCCGGATGACGCACGTGGTCTGGGCGTGACGTCGAGAGTGAGGAGGACATCGGCGTACCTTTCGTCGTCGCCCCTGAGGGGCGGTCCGGGTTCATGGTCTGGCTCGGCGTTCATGGTCAGACTCGGCGCAAGACCATTGCGGCGCCGAGCCCGAGCGCAGCGGGAATGGTCACGAGCGCATGCTCACCGTCGGTGCGTTCGAGCTGTTCGAGGGCGTGGGCGACGAGGATTCCGCCGGTTGCGCCGAGGGGGTGCCCGACAGCGAGTGCGCCACCGCATGCATTGACTCGGGCAGGGTCGATGTCGAGCTCGTCGATCATCATGAGCGGTGTCACAGCGAAGGATTCGTTCACTTCGACGATGTCGAGGTCTGCGGGGGTGAGTCCGGCCTTCTCGAGTGCCCGCCGTGCTGCTTCGACCGGTGCGGTGAGAAGCGGGGAGCGGACGGCGGTGTGCGCAGTTCCGGCGATCTGTGCTCGCGCCGGTAGCGCCAGCACCGAGCCTGCTTCGGCATTCCCGATCACCACGGCGGATGCACAATCCGCAAGTTGAGGCGCGGTGGCTACGGTGTGCAACCCGATGCCCGGACGCGGTGACTCCGGAAGCTGCCGGGCCACCCGCTCCCAAGCAGGATCGTCACCGAAGAGTGCGGGCAGCACCGCAAGATCCTCGAGTGTGATGTCGGAGCGGATCCCTTCGTCGGATGTCAGCTCGGCACCGCCGGTCCTGACGGGGACCACGGCGGGCGATGCCGGAGCCGCAGCGGCCCTCCGGTGTGACTGCACTGCATAGGAATCGAGTGCCTCGCGGGAGAAGCCGTATCGCGCGGCTGTCAGGTCCGCGGATACTCCGATGGTGACGAACCCGGTGCGTTCGCCGAGATCCGGGTCCGTCGCGATCGGGGGAGAATCCGAGAGCATCGGCACCCGTGACATCGACTCGACTCCGCCGGCCACGATCACCCGAGCGACGCCCGCGGACACACGTGCCGCGGCACTGTCGAGTGCGTCGAGGCCCGAACAACACAGCCGTGAGACGACTCCTCCAGGAACATGATCGGGCCACCGGGCCCACTGCACGGCAGCGCGCGCGAGGTCGCCTGCATGTTCGCCGGTGACGGTGCTGATCCCGAGGATCACATCGTCGGTGACCTGCGATACCGGTGAGCGGTCTCCCAGAGCGGTGAGGAGTCGGCCGATCAGCTCGACGGGCGGTATGCCCGCGAGTGCCCCGCCGTGGCGGCGGACGCGCGCCCTCGGCAAGCGGACGGCGTCGTAGATGTACGCGGTGTTCTTTGGGAGGGCGGTGTTCTTTGGGAGGGCGGTGTTCTTTGGGAGGGCGGTGGCGGTTCGGGGCGGGGTGTTTCGGGGCACAGGAGCGACACCTTCGGCGAGGGCGAAGCGATGCGTTCGCCATCGGTGGCACACATCACTACAGTTAATGTAGTGATACCGGCGGTGCTCTGCGCTGTCAAGGGCTCGTCGGTCGCGCAGCCACCGACTCGACACGCGCCGTGGTGCGATCGACGGGTTCGTCGCAGCCTCGACATCGCAACACCGGTGTCAGGAGGGATCCGCAGGCACGATGGATGATCCGCAGAGGGCTCGGCGCGTCGGGATATGCCCGGATGGACCACCGGATCAGAAAGACGAACACCCCGAACAGTGCGCGACCGCGCGGGGTCAGTCGGTACTCCCGATGCGCACCGGCGGGCCGGGTGAGGATCTCGGCGTCGCACAAACGGGTGAGCCGATCGGTGAGGGTGGTGGGTGAGATGTCGAGTGCCGAGCGGAACTCCCCGAAGCGTCGTGCCCCGGACAGGGCGAGGCCGGTGATCGCTCCGCTCCAGCGGTCACCGAGCGCTTCCATCACCGCGTTGAACTGCATGTCTGCCTGCGGAGCATCGAGAGCAGGCCCGCGAGTGGACCGTCTCCGTGCACCCGACGTCACCGTCCAGACGGTCCGAGCGTCCATCTCGATGTCGGTGTCGTTACTGGCCACGGTCGCGCCGCAGTCCTGGCACATCACCGCGGCCGGTCCGCGGTGGCCACAGGTGGTGTGCACCAGGTCGGGCTGCCATGCACCTTCGGGTGTCCATTCCCGTTGCCACCCCCAGATGCCGACGAGGATCTGCCAGGTGTCGTTGCCGAGGTCGGTGAGGAGGTATTCGTGTCGATCCGATGCGCCGAGCCGCGGCGAGCGGCGCAGAACCCCCGCATCGACGAGGGCATGTAGCCGGCCGGTCAGGACGGAGGGCGGGGCGCCGGTGAGGTCGAGCCACTGGTTGAACCGAGTGGTGCCACTGACGAAAGCATGACCGAGCAATGCGAGGCTGAGCCGGTCTCCGAGGAGATCGAGCGTAGCGGCGACCGGGTTGATGGCGGTCGCTTCGCCGTGGCTGTCGGCTTTCACGGTTCACCTCTTCCAGTGGTAATGGCCCATTGCGGGACGCGAACCGTAGTGCTTCAATAACTGTACTGAATCGGCTCGGACGGCAGCGACGCCACTCCATAACTCTGACAACTCACGCCCGCTTCGTCGAATGTGAAAGCGAACACGACATGACTTCTGCGCAGGTATGGATCGCGGGCGGCCACCAGTCCGACTTCTCTCGGAACATCACCAGGGAAGGTCTCGACATCGGCGACCTCACCGCCGAGGTTGCGACGCACACCCTCGACGATGCAGGCATCGCGGCCGGCGATATCGAGGTCGTCCACGTGGGGAATGCCTTCGGTCAGCTCTACACCGGTCAGGGGCATCTCGGTGCGATGCCGGCCTCGATGATTCCCGAGCTGTGGGATGTTCCCGCCACTCGACACGAGGGTGCCTGCGCCTCGGGCTCGCTGGCGATCCTCGCCGCGATGGCCGACCTCGAATCCGGCCGGTACGACACCGCGCTCGTTGTCGGAGTGGAGGTCGAGAAGACCGTGCCAGGAGACATCGGCACGAACTACATGAGCCCCGCGGCGTGGGTCGGCAGGGAAGGCCAGGATGCGAAGTACATGTGGCCCTACATGTTCAGTAGGATCGCCGATGAATACCGTGACCGTTACGGCTTGGACCCCGCGCACCTGTGGAGCATCTCCGAACTGAACATCCGCAACGCGCGCCGCAACCCCAATGCTCAGACTCGCAGCCGTCACTATTCCCCGGAGTCGTTCACCGCAGACGATATCGAGAACCCGCTGGTGGAAGGGAGCCTCCGTCGGATCGACTGTGGACCTCTCACCGACGGTGCCGCCGGTGTTGTCCTCGTCAGCGACCGCTACGCCGAGCGGAACCCGGCATTCGACGCTCGGCCGCGCTCCCGCATCCTCGGTTGGGGACACCGCACGGTCGGCCTGTCACTCGACGACAAGCTCGCACGCAGTTCCGGTGATGCACTGATGTTCCCGCACCTGCGCGACACCATCGATGATGCGTTCGGACGAGCGGGACTCCGAGGTGTCGACGAAGTCGATCTGATCGAGACACACGACTGTTTCAGTGTCAGTGAGTATCTGGCGATCGACCACTTCGGACTGACGGAACCCGGAGGGAGTTGGCGTGCCGTCGAATCGGGCGATCTCGAGATCGGGGGCCGGATGCCGATGAACCCCAGCGGGGGTCTGCTCGGCGGGGGTCACCCCGTGGGGGCAACCGGAGTGCGGATGGCACTGGACTGCCACCGGCAGGTCACCGGTACGGCCGGTGCCTACCAGGTCGACGGCGCACGTCGTGCGGCCACGCTCAATTTCGGTGGGAGTACCACCACAACCGTTTCCCTGATCATCGGCTGATACCAAGGAGGATGGATGGACCTCGAGATTCTCGGTCGGGCACTGTCGACGTTGCCAGCGGACGACGACCACCCGTACCGCACCGGGCCATGGAGGCCCCAGCACACGGAGTACCAGGCGGACGACCTCGAAGTGATCGGCGATCTGCCTGCCGACCTGGACGGCGTGTACATCAGAAACACCGAGAACCCGGTGCACCCTGCCCAGCAGGGGCGTTATCACCCCTTCGACGGCGACGGCATGGTGCACATCGCGGGATTCCGCGACGGGAAAGCGTTCTACCGGAATCGGTTCGTGAAGACGGAAGGGTTCACCGCTGAGCAGCAGGCCGGCCGCGCCTTGTGGGCGGGTATCGCGGAGAATCCAGCGAAGTCGGAGCGTGACGGCTGGTGCGCCCGCGGCCGTATGAAGGATGCATCGAGCACCGATGTCGCCTTCCACAACGGGGTGGCCCTCACGAGTTTCTGGCAGTGCGGAGACCTGTACCGGGTCGACCCGGTGTCGGGCGAGACTCTCGGGCGATCGGAGTGGGGTGGTGGATTCCCCTCCAGCCTCGGCGTTTCGGCGCATCCCAAGCCCGATCAGCGGACCGGCGAGATGTTGTTCTTCAACTACGGCACCGACGCGCCGTACATGAACTACGGGGTGGTCGACGCCCACGATGATCTCGTCCACTACACCGGCATCGAGCTGCCCGGCCCGCGTTTACCCCACGACATGGCGTTCACCGAGAACTACGCGATCCTCAACGATTGCCCGCTGTTCTGGGTTCCTGAAGCCCTCGCGGCGGGCAAATACGTGTCGCGGTTCCACCCTGATCTGCCGATGCGTCTGGGTGTCATCCCGCGTCGTGGTGACGGCAGCGAAATTGTGTGGTTCGAGGCCGCATCGACCTATGTGCTGCACTGGACCAACGCGTACGAGAACGGCGACGAGATCGTCCTCGAAGGATTCCACCAGGAGACCCCGGAGCCGGAGGACACCGGAAACGGGTCGATGTACGAGCGGATGTTCCGCTTCCTCGCGCTCGATCGGATGGGCACGCATCTGCATCGCTGGCGTCTGAATCTGCGCACGGGCGGGGTAACGGAGGAGCGGCTCTCCGACCGGATCAGCGAGTTCGGCATGATCAACCCCGTTCACGCCGGCATCGCGCACCGCTACACCTACGCTGCGACGGGGAAACCGGGTTGGTTCCTGTTCGACGGTCTCGTCCGGCACGACACCGTCACTGGTGCCGAAGAGCACTTCTCTCTGGGGGAGGGGGTCTTCGGCAGTGAGACCGTGATGGCTCCGCGGGTCGGATCGACGGGGGAGGACGACGGATATCTCGTCACGATGACGGTCGACATGAACCGTGACCTCTCCGAGTGCCTGGTCTTCGACGCGCAGCGTCTCTCCGACGGTCCGCTCGCCCGGGTCCGGCTTCCGGAACGGATCAGCTCGGGAACGCACTCGACGTGGGCGGCGGGAGCACAGATCCCCGGCTGGCGTGACGCGGATCGTGCGGTGGACACCCTGGCCATGTAACTCGTCGGCCGCCGGTTTCTTTCGTTCCCGACTCGCTCTCGATAGTTCCGCTGCCGCCAGGTGAACGAGCAGTTATGGTTCTGCGCATGAGCGCGACGCGAAAGGTCACGACACGGCCACTGGCGGTATTCGCGGTCGGCGCCGGTGCCGCCGCGATGGCCGTACTGGCGGCACCGACGGCCGCAGCGGATCCACTCGGCGACTGCGTTCGCAACGGCGGCGGTGTCGTGTCCATCGACGGAGCACCGCCTGTGGCACCGATTTTCGGCTTCGACGGTCTGAGACTGCTGGGAGTCGACGGCGGCAGTGGCAATTCCTGCATCACCAACGTCGGGCCGGGAGCTGTACACGTCGTGCATCCGGAGGGCCGCGAGCCGGGCCGCAACCATGTTGCCGACGCTCCGCTCGAGATGCGTGTCGACGGGGGCGTGGGCAACATCGCGGTCACGAACCTCGGAACGGGCGCCGTCACGGTCGACCGCCACTCGGTTGCGCCGCGTCCACAACCTGGTCCGCAACCTGCTGCGGCCACAACCGAGGAGCTGCCGCAGCTGGAACTCGACGCGGGTCACGACGGTGTGTTCGTCACCAACATCGGAACGGGCTCGGTCGACGTGGTCGACTGGGATCACGCGAGGGGGCAACTGCCCGCCGAGATCCCGGCTCCGCCAGGCATGGTCGTCACCGACCCGATCACCGGCAACGTGTATGTCACCAACCTTTTCGGTCCGGCAGTAACTGTCGTGGATCGTGCCGGAGCGGTGTCGCAGGTGGTCGAGAAACCCGATCCGGTCAGCTCCCTCGACTACGGCACCAACAACGTGTTCGTCACCAACATCGGGGGCGGAGCAGTCACCGTCGTGCGCGGATAGATCTTTTTGTCCCGAAATTCGGGGACTAGTATCACGCGGCGTTCACGAATGTGTCATATTCGTGATGGAGACTGTGGCGTGGCGTGATACGGCGAGAAGGTCGGGGGATTTTCGGATGCGTTTCGGTAGGGCATCGACGATGTTGGCAGCTGCAGTAGCCCTGGTGGGTTCGATAGTGGCAACGCCTGCGGCGCAAGCAGATCCGGCTGGTTGCCCGACGTTGAACGTGATTGCGGTCCCCGGGACGTGGGAAACCTCGAGCACTCCGGATCCCGAGCGTGGTAACGGCATGCTGGCACAGGTCACATCCGGGTTGCCTGCCGGTGCGCGCGTCGACTACGTGCAGTACCCGGCCACCGCATTCCCGTGGGAGGGCGACATGTACGCGGCCTCCCGCAACCGGGCCGTCGACAATGCCCGCAACCTGATCGCGGGTACTGCGGCGCACTGCCCGGGCACCGACTTCGCGCTCGTGGGATACAGCCAGGGCGCCGACGCCGCGGGCGATCTCGCCGCCGAGATCGGCACCGGGCTCGGTGTGATCCCCCCGCACCGTCTCACGGCGGTCGGGTTGATCTCCGATCCCCGTCGCTCCGAAGCGGATCCGCTCGTCGGGCCTCCGGTGCCCGGAAACGGCGCCGGTGGATCCCGCGTCGGCGGCTTCGGGCTCGTCAGCCCCAATATCCGTACCATCTGTGCCGTCGGCGATCTCTACTGCTCGACGCCGCCCGAAGACTTCGTGACCCGTCTCGCCGGATTCCTGGCAATCTCGGCCGGCACCGAGCCCGGCGATTTCGAGAACTACCGCGACGAGGCGACCCTCCTCTACAGCGACATCATGGCCGCCGGTGGGGTGCCCACTCTCCAACTGCAGATCAGTCCGGAGGCGAACGTCGAGCGGGAGACGCAGATCCGAGAGTTCTACGGGTCGCAGATCCATCAGGACTACTCGAACTATGTGGTCGACGACCGCCACACGACGGCAACGATCTGGCTCCGCGACTGGCTCACCTCGAAGGTGTGACGCCGCGCGTGGGCACGCGTCAGTCGATGTCGAACCGCGAACCCACGCGCACCACCCGGGGAGCCAAGCGGCTCAGCCACTTACGTGCCTTCGCGCCAGGAGCCACGGTGACGATGGGACGATTGTGACGCACCGCGGACACGATCGCGTCGGCCACTCGTTCGGGCTCGACGTGCAGTCTGCGGTGGATCGACAGCGCGCGGTCCCGACGCGCAGCGCGCTTCTCGGAGCTGGGTGCCGCGTAGGCGCTGTTGCGGGTCAGGTTCGTGTTGACCAGATCCGGGCACACCACTGTGACGCCGATGCCGTGCTCGATCAGCTCGGCGCGTAGACATTCCGACAGCATGAAGACCGCCGCCTTGCTCGTCGAATAGGCGGTGAGGTTCCGCTGCGTCATGAATGCCGCTGCCGAGGCCACATTCACGATGTGTCCGCCGGTGCCGCGTTCGATCATCTGGGTGGTGAAGGCGCGGCACCCGTAGACGGTGCCCCAGAAGTTCACCTCCATCACATTCTCGAAGAGGCTCTGCGGGGTCTCGACGAACGCGCCGATCGCGCCGATCCCCGCGTTGTTCACGAGAACATCGGGAACTCCGTGTCGCGACCGGACGGTGGCCGCGAACTCGCGGATCTGTTCCTCGTCGGCGACATCGAGCTCGTAAGCGTGTGCACCGCCGCCGAAGACAGCGGTCGAGCCACCTGCAGAGTCGGGATGGTCGATCAGGGCGACGGTGTCGCGGGCGCCGTCGAGATCTTTGTCGGCCACCACGACGATTGCACCTTCGGCCGCGAAGGCGCGGGCGGAGGCGCGGCCGATTCCGCTCGCACCGCCGGTCACCACTACCAGTGTTCCTGTCAGATCGTTCAGGCGCGAGCGGATCGCTGTGCCGGCTCGCCATCGACGGATCTGCGCGTACCGAGTGGGCATACACTCCATCAAACACGACTGGACCGAGGTGTGGCGGATCCTGCGATCACACCACGGTGACCGAGCGGGTGTGCCATCCACTTGCGCCGTCGGGGATGGGCTCGACGCGTACTTCGGTCTGGGCTTCACCGTCCCTGTCGGTGGCCCGGACCTGAAGAGTGTGAGTGCCGGGTACGGCCTGCCATCTCCAGTACCACTGACGCCAGGTGTCGATGGAGTATTCCTCGGCGAGGGTCGCGTCGCTCCACGGTCCGTCGTCGACCCGCACCTCGACCCGGGAGATGCCGCGGTGCTGTGCCCACGCGGTACCGGCGACCAGAACCTCTCCAGCGGCCACCCTGGCGAACGAGGCCGGGACGTCGATCCGGGACGCGGTCTTGATCGGGGCCTTCTCGGCCCAGCCGCGTCGCGTCCAGTACGCCTGCGCAGAATCGAACCGGGTCACTTCCCAGTCCACGACCCATTTTGTGGCCGAGACGAATCCGTACAGCCCCGGTACTACCTGCCGAGCGGGGTAGCCGTGTTCGAACGGCAATGGTTCGCCGTTCATCGTCACCGCGAGCAGTGCGTCCCGGCCGTCGCGCAGGATTTCGATCGGCGTGCCCACGGTGAACCCGTCGGCGCTGGTGGACAACAACATGTCGGCGTCGGGGGAGATACCGGCCTCGTCGAGTAGGTCCTTGATGGGATAGCCGACCCAGGTGGCGGTACCGGCGAGGTCGCCGCCGACCTCGTTGGACACGCAGGTCAAAGTGATGGTTCGCTCGATCGGTGTGCGGGCCATGAGATCACGCCAGCTCAACGTGATCTCTCGGTCGACCATGCCGTGTATCCGCAGATTCCAGTCGTCGGTGGTGAGCATCGGAACCTGCAATGCGGTGTCGATGCGGTAGAAGACGTTGTTGCCGGTGACGAAGGACGTCGCCCCGGGCACCGCGATCTCGGTACCCGAGGCGACGGCAGGCGCCCGGTCACTCATTCCTACGAGCGGTAGAACGAATGCCATGCGGTTGCGGACGGCACCGGCGATCGAGCCCGCGAGATGGCGTCCCGCCACTCCCGCAGCGACCGCCACAGCCGCCGCGGTGCCCGCGAGCGTGAGGAAGCGTCGACGGGACACCCCCGCGAGGGCGGGAGCGTGCGTGTGCCCGGCTTCGTTGCGTTCGGGAGTGCGGCACGTGAGGAGTCGCAGCGTGAGAATGCCTGCGGCGACACCCACGAGCGTCGGGAGGGCATCGACCGCGGTCGCACCGGGACGAGACAACGCGGCGTACACCCCGACCACTCCGAGAACTACGAGCACAATGCTGCCGTAAGGACGGCGAGCTCGTTCGATGACACCCGCGACCGCGGCGAATACCGCGATCAGGATGCTCATCCCGATGAACAGCGCCGCCTTGTCGTTGGTTCCGAACGCGGTGATCGCGATCTCGCGTGCCCACGCGGGACTCCGGTCGACAGTCGTGGAGCCGACGGCGAAGAAGGGGGATGCCGACGACCCGAACGGCACCGCCACGAGCTCGCCGATTCCGAGCACGACTCCGGCGGACAGCACACCCGCCAGTGCCCGTGCCGGAATGCCGAGCCCGTTGACGGAGCCCTCCTGTAGAGCGTCTTCACTCGTCGCCATGTCCGCCGCCCTTCTGCGAGATCGAGAAGGGGTTCGGCGCCGACCGCGACTCGGATGGGTGCGGACCGGACGTGCCGTTCGTTCAGCGGCAGCAGGTGATGTCAGCCGAGAAAGACGAAGTGCGACGGCCCGCCACCCGGGGCCGACGAGCCGGTGATCGCCGGGAAGTTGAACGGGAGTTCGGTCAATTTGTGCGGATCCCCGTTTGCGTCGGCCTGCCAGCATTCGAGGAGCACGCCGTGGAACTGGGTGCACTCGATACGTGTCGACTCTCCGTACGGCGAGGTGAGGCGGTTTTCGGCCACCAGCGGATTCCAGAACTCGCCGTCGCTCGGAACGAGGAAGTCGGGTTGCTCGACGACACTGACCGCGCCGTTGCCGGAGGGCCATTCCTCGGCGACTGCAGTGCCGGTAGCTGCGAGCACAGCGGCGCCGGCGAGAGCCGCGACGGACAGTGTTCGGGTGAGGATGCGCATGGTCTCTCAGAGTAGGTACCTGCGCGCGGCCGGTGTGAGGGATTCACACACGCAGGGTGTCGCGCACGTGTCCTGTTTCGTTGATCGACGCGACCCGGCGACGACCGCTGCGGGAAACGAGAACGCGGGTGAGCGACGCGTATTCGATAGGAAACGCCAGCGGCAGCTCGAGCCCGAGGAGATCTTGGAGCACGATATTGATGACTCCACCGTGCGCGACGATCACCGCGGTGTCCTCGTGTGCACAGGAGGACACGACCTGGTCGACGGACGCCAGCACCCGGCTGCGGAAAAGATCCGCATCGACGAAATCGGGCAGGTGGCCTGCGAGGATGCGCTTGTAGGCATCGGATCCGAGGTCTTTGGCGGTTTCGAACGGAATGTAGTGATCGAGTTCGTAGTCGTACTCCGCGAGCCCCTTGATCTGCTCGACCGACAGCTTCAGGCTGTCTGCGAGAGGCTGCGCTGTCTGGAGTGCTCGGAGTTGCGGGCTCGAGAACAGCCGCGCGATTCGGTAGGGCGCGAGTGCTTCTACGAGACGCCCGGCCTGCACCAGGCCTTGTTCCGTGAGGGACGGATCGGCACGTCCCAGGTTCACACGGGCGTACTCCGGTTGGGCGTGGCGGATCAGGAGAAGCTGCACGGTGTCCACCATGCCAGGAGAGTCTCTCGAGGTGAGACCGCCCCCGTTTCACGTGAAACACTGTCGTGCAGTGCGCCCCGAACCGTGCCTCGAACCATCAGCGTCCACCCTGCGGATACTGCGGCGTTTCGTGCTCTCGGGAGAGTCGCCGCGGGCGCTCGGTGATCGCCGTGGGACTCGATGCCTGGATGTCGGCGAGCAAGCGTGCGGGGAAGTAGATCGATGCCGTCACGCCGGCATTGGTATCCGAATCGAACGTGGGGCGAAGCCGGACGTTCATGCCGTTGCGCGCGGCGAGACGTCCCACCACGAACAGGCCCATCTGCCGGGGCGCGTTGACATCGGCCTCGTCGCCGTCGGAGAGGCGGGTATTGATTTCGGCGAGCGCATCCGGTGGGATACCGATTCCGACATCGGCGATCTCGAGGAGAAGTCCGCCGCCCTCCGCAGAGGTGAACTCCAGCCGGACGGAGCTGTTCGGAGGTGACGCCCGCAGCGCATTGTCGACGAGCTCGGCGATCATGTGCACGACGTCGTCGGTGGCGATCCCGAGGAGATATCCGTGCGGAGTGCGTCCGATGTGGACCCGCTGGTAGTTCTCGACCTGGGAGACCGCGCCGCGCAACACGTCGGTGAGCGGTGCCGGCGATGTCCGTGTGCGGGGGCGAGTACCGGCGAGCACAAGCAACGACTCGCCGGTGCGACGCATCCGCGTTGCGAGATGGTCGAGCGAGAACAGGCTTTGGAGACGGACAGGGTCCTTCTCCTGGTATTCGAGCGAATCGATGAGCGAGAGCTGCTGTTCGACGAGGGTCTTGTTTCGACGTGCGAGTGTCTCGAACATGACGTTGACCTGCTGCCGGAGGTGTGCCTGTTCGCCTGCGAGACGGAGTGCCTCGTTCTTCATCGAATCGACGGCCCGGGACACCTGGCCGATCTCTTCGTCGGTGTCGATGCCGATCGGAGCGAGCCGGACGCTGTCGACGGCGGCGCCCTCCTTCACCGCTGCGATCGCGGCGGGAAGTTCGGTATCCGCGGCGGCCAGGGTTTCCTTGCGGAGACGACGAAGCGGGAGCCCGAGCGACCGTGCGACGGTCAGGCCGAGGGCGAGGGCGACCACGAGCAGTGTTCCGATCAGAATCGAGTCGCGGATGGCGTCGGATCGTGCGTCGGAGGTGAGGCGGTCGAGTGTCGTCGTGATCTGTTCGCTGGCGCGAACGATGCTGTCGGAGTACGGCTGCGAGGCCGCGACCATCGAGCCACGCAATTGCTCACCGAATGCGGCGGTGGGCGTGTAGTTCTGGATCAACGCGCGGCGCGACGCGACGCTGTCGAGCATTCCCTCGATCTGGCCGGTATCGAGTCTCGACCCGAGGAGGAGTCGCAGCGTCGAATCCTCGTTGTCGACGGCCTTCAACGCAGCCGTCTGTGCTGCATCGGGATTGGTTGCGAACAAGCCGAGCGATTCCATCTCGTTGAGCAGGTTGAGCTGTGCGTCCCACACGGTGATCAGATTGGAAGCATCGACGAGTGCTTCGTTGTCTTCGAGAAGGTCGAAGATGTCGCGGAAGATGTCCTTGCACCGGACGAGGAAATCGGTGGTCCTCCGCTGGCGTTCGTCCGGGGCCATGCCCGAGTTCATCACCCCGTCGTGGAGGATCCCGCCGTCGGCGAGGAGTGCGTCGAGTTCTTTGCGGATTGTGGGTTCGAGTCCGCTGCCGTCGGCGATGTCGACCACGTTCCGCATCGTCTCTGTGATCGCCTCCGAGGTGGTGATTGTCGGGGGGATGCCGAGGCCGGTCACGGTCACCATGCTGACGAGTGCGGTGGAGTAGTCGAGTAGTGCGGGTGCGACGGCGATCTGGTCGGACAGGGCATCGTACCGGCGAGATTCCTCGAGCTGGGTGTTGATGCGGAGGCCACCGAGCAACATGGCGGCGAGCAACGGAACGGCAACGATGACGCCGAGCTTGTACCTCAGCCGCCAGTTGCCGAGCCGTAGGACACGGTTGCGGCGAAGATTCACGCTCGGATTGTTCCTTCCACACAAGGCGATTCCTGTGCATCGCAGAATGCACACAGGAATACGTTCTACCCGTAAATTCCGATCTTGTATATATCCCGTCCCAAAGTCTGGGTAAAGGGCTTCGGAATCGACTACGGATTGTGTGCCGTCCTATATGTCCCGTCCAGCTGTGATTCGAGGTCTTACGAACGGGAACGCCAGCGACTCGCGGATGCTGCCACCGAGGATGAGCATCACGATCCGGTCGACGCCCATGCCGAGACCGCCTGTCGGCGGCATCGCGTACTCGAGTGCGTGCAGGAAGTCTTCGTCGAGTTCCATCGCTTCCTCGTCGCCGCCTGCGGCGAGACGCGACTGCTCGGTGAGCCGCGCCCGCTGATCGATCGGGTCGGTCAATTCGCTGTAGGCGGTGCCGAGTTCGATACCCCACGCGACCAGATCCCACTTCGCCGCGACACCTCGTTTCCGAGGATGAGGCCTGGTCAGAGGCGAAATCGACGTGGGGAAGTCGGTGTAGAACGTGGGGAACTCGGTGCGGGATTCGACGAGGTGTTCGTAAAGTTCCTGCGCCGTGGCGCCCGCGTCCCACGCGGGGTCGTAGGCGATTGAGCGTTCGTCGCACATCCGGCGCAGTACCTCGACCGGAGTCTCGGCGTCGACGAAGGTGCCGAGGGCCTCGGACAGTGCGTCGTGGAATGTCTTCACCGGCCACTCGCCGGAGATGTCGATCTCCACCGGTACGCCGTCATCGCCGGGGCGAACGATGATCTCGCGCCCATGTGCCGCGGCGGCGGCGCTCTGGATCAGGGTGCGTGCGAGCGTGAGCATCTTCTCGTAGTCGCTGTGGGCCTCGTACGCCTCGAGGATTGTGAATTCCGGGTTGTGCTTGAAATCTGCACCTTCATTGCGGAATACGCGTCCGATCTCGAACACCTTCTCCATTCCTGCCACGCACAGCCGCTTGAGGTACAGCTCGGGTGCGATCCGCAGATAGAGGTCGGTGTCGTATGCGTTGATGTGTGTGGTGAACGGTGCGGCGTTGGCTCCGCCGTGGACGGACTGCAGGATCGGGGTCTCGACCTCGAGGTATCCGCGTTCCTGCAGTTGGTCTCGCAGGGACCGCACCACCGCGCTGCGGGCCGCGAGCAGTCGCCGGGCATCGTGATCGACTGCCAGATCCACATACCGCCTGCGGACTTTCGCCTCCGGATCGACCAGGCCCCGCCATTTGTCCGGTAGTGGATGCAGGCATTTGCCGTTGATTCGCCACGAGTCGGCCAGCAGTGAGATCTCTCCGGTACGACTGCGTCCCATCTCGCCGGACACTTCCACGAGATCGCCGAGGTCGAACAGGAATTGCCGACCCGCGACGCGTTCGCGGTCGATGAGGATCTGCAGGTCACCGGACCAGTCGCGTACGACGGCGAAGAGTACGCCACCGAAGTCACGGATCCGCAGGATGCGCCCGGCGATCCGAACCGGGCCCCCGCGCGTCGCTGCAAGTGCTTCGGCGACGGTATGCGTCGGCGGGTCGGCGATCGGATACGGGTCGACGCCGTACTCGACGATCCGTTCCAGCGTGTCCCTCCGCACGCGGTCCTGCTCGGGGCGTCGATGAAGGCTGGGGGAGCGTTCCGGACGATCGGCGGTGGAAGCGATCTCCGCTGCGCTCCCGTCGTCGTGCACCGTTCCGGACTCGACGAGCCCGTCGGGCACCATCGAAGTGGTTCCGGTGTGCTTCCGGATGTTTCGACGTCCGAAGCTGGGGACGGTGAGAAATCCCTCTGCCACTGCGGATGCCAGTGCGACGCGAGGGATCTCGCGGTTGTCGCGGAAGCAGAGGAAACGCGGAATCCACTCCGGGTGGTACTTGACGTTGGATCGGTAGAGCGCCTCGAGCTGCCACCAACGGGAGAAGAACAGCAGGATGGACCGCCACATCCTCATGATCGGTCCGGCCCCGATTCGGGAGCCTTCTTCGAAAGCGGAGCGGAACACCGCGAAGTTCAGCGAGATGCGCTCGATTCCGAAAAGCGTTGCATGCGTTGCGAGTTCGGTGATCATGAACTCGACGACACCATTCGGTGCCGTCGGATCCCGGCGCATCAGATCGAGCGACACGCCGTTCTCGCCCCAGGGTGCGAGCGACAGCATCGCCACGGGTGTTCCGTCGACGACAGCCTCCACGAGCAGGCAGTTCGCGTCGAGTGGATCGCCGAGGCGGCCGAGTGCCATCGAGAATCCACGCTCGGTGTCGGTGTCTCGCCACGCATCGGCGAGGCGGATGATGTTGGCCATCTCGACGGTGCCGAGATCATAGTGACGTCGAATACGCACGGACACACCGTGTTTACGTGCTCGGTTGACCGCCTGCCGGACCGGCTTCATGTTGTGGCCGGCGAGCGAGAATCCCTGTGTGTGCAGCACGGCCTCGTCGCCGAGTTGCAAGACCGACAGTCCGGCACGATGATACGCCTTCGCGCCGTCCTCGCTCGCGCCCATCACCGCCGGCGTCCACCCGTACGCGCGGGCAACACCGAGCCATTCGCCGATCGCGTGCGGCCACGCTTCGACGTCGCCGATCGGATCACCCGACGCCAGGCACACACCGACTTCGACGCGATAGGTGACTGCAGCCTTGCCGCTCGGTGCGAACACCACAGCTTTGTCGCGTCGGGTTGCGAAGTAGCCGAGCGAGTCGTCGCCGTGCTGATCGAGGAGCCCCCGGATCGCGGATTCATCCGTGCCGGTGAGCGCGTTCGTCGAGCGCTGCGAGCGGAACAACACGAGCAGTGCGGCGATCAGGGCGAGCGCGCCGAGTGCACCGAGAACGGTGCTGACGAGCCAGTGCGTGTGACCCGCGAACTGGTCGTTGTCGATGAAGGTCAGGGCGGTGACGCGGTTGACCGCCCACCACAATCGGTCCTCAGGAGGCAACGATCCGGGGAACAGTTCGACGAGGCCCCAGCCGATCAGGGTCGCTGCGAGAAGACCGCCCACGAGGACCGCCAGCGACCACGGAATCGAGCCCGGCCGAACGCGCGTATCGAACTCGCCGAACGAGAGCAGGAGTACACCGACGAGTACCAGGTGCACGATCAGCGCCGCGAGATGGCCAGGGTCGCGGTCCATGATCGCGAGCATCAGATTCGTGATCGCGAAACCACCGAGGTAGATCGTGAGAATCCACCAGGCGATGCGTTTGCGTCCGGCGATCGCCGCGGCGAGCACCGCCACGACGAGCGCGAACGACAGGCTGGTGTCCGGCGCGTCGAAGTAGTACTCGTCGAGGTACTCGCGCGGTGTATGGAGCCAGACTCGCAACGTAGGCGAGAGCGACCACAGCGTCACCATCCCCGCGTACACGGCGAGCGCGACCCCGAAGACATGAGGTACGGCGGCTGTCACGCGAGCGGCGACACGTGAGGATCTCGTGGGTGCTGTGGAAGACGGAGCCGTCACCGGGGACGGTGGATCCGGCCTCGCGGTGATTTCCGCAGACATGCCCCGACCGTAGCGTTGTCGGGGCATGTCTGCGAACGTTTGCGCGCTATGACACCGTCCGCGTGTCGGCCTCGGTGTCGGCTCGAGTGTCGGGTTCGCTGCGGGACAGCGCGCTCGGCCACCAGATCTTGCGGCCTATGTCGATGGTGAGCGCCGGAACCACCAGAGATCGCACCAGCAGGGCATCGAGCAGTACGCCGAATGCCACGATGAACGCGAGCTGCGCGAGGAACAGCAGCGGGATCACCGCCAGCGCGGAGAACGTTGCGGCGAGCACGATTCCCGCCGACGTGATGACACCGCCGGTGACGGTGAGCGCCCGCAGCGTGCCGGCCCGTGTCCCCACCTTCTTCGTTTCCTCACGCACGCGGGTCATGAGGAAGATGTTGTAGTCGATGCCGAGCGCTACCAGGAACACGAATCCGAACAGCGGCACCACCGGGTCCGAACCTGGGAAGCCGAACACGTGGTTGAACAGCAGCGACGACACACCGAGTGTGGCCGCGAACGACACGATGACGGTGAGCATCAGCAGGATCGGGGCCACGATCGCCCGCAGCAGCACGATGAGCACCAGCAGCACCACGAGCGCGACCACCGGGATGATCAGCGTGCGGTCGCGGGTAGCGGTGTCCTTGGTGTCGAGATCGACCGCGGTGGGGCCACCGACCAGAGTGTCGGATCCGGGTACCGTGCCCATGGCCTCGCGGAGGCGTTCGACGGTTGCCTCGGCTTCGAGCGAATCGGCCGGGTCGGAGAGGGTGGCCTGGAGCGCAACCTGTCCATCGACGACGGTGACCGCACCGTCCGGGCCGGTGACGGGTTCGACGGTCGTGACGCCGTCGATCCGTGCGGCATCGGTGACCGCGTCGAGAGACGAGGCGTTCGCGATGATCACGGTTGGCGAACCGCTGCCTGCGTCGAAGTGCTCACCGAGGACCTGCTGCCCGGATTTGGAATCGGTCTGCAGGAGGAACAGGTCGGAGGAGGCGACACCGCTCGCCTTGAACTGCGGCAGGAGCAGAGCGAACGCGACGAGGACGAGGCTGCACACGATCCAGATCGGCCGGGGCTTGGAGCCGACCCACTGGGCAATACGGTTCCAGAAGCGATGCGCCTGCTCGAGATTCTCGCTGTCGAAATCCGGCTCGTACTTCGGCCGAGTGGGCCAGAAGGCGGTTCGCCCTAGCAGGACGAGTGCGGCGGGAAGGAACGTCATGGACGCGATGAACGACGTCGCGATACCGATCGCAGCGACCGGGCCGAGACCGCGGTTGGAGTTCAGGTCGGACAGCAGCAGGCACAGCACGCCGAGGATCA
The DNA here is from genome assembly GCF_042729855.1 of Rhodococcus sp. NPDC060090. Taxonomy (NCBI): domain Bacteria; kingdom Bacillati; phylum Actinomycetota; class Actinomycetes; order Mycobacteriales; family Nocardiaceae; genus Rhodococcus; species Rhodococcus sp. NPDC060090. The sequence continues at coordinate 46,223 of NZ_JBHWXB010000013.1, forward strand.
CCGTGCCTGCCGACGCTGCGATGGGCTCGAGTACGCCGCGCCACGCCGTGCGCATCGCGGCGTACTTGTCTTCCTGGATGCGCAATTCTTCCCGGAAGCGGGCGACGAGCAGCAGCGCATAGTCGGTGGCCGCGCCGAACACCAGGATGAACATGATGCCCTGGGACTGCCCGTTGAGCGCGATCGTGCCTGCGTCGGCGAGCAGGTAGACGAGCAGACTGGCGAGCGCGAGCGCGAACACGGCGGAGATGATGACGACGAACGGCAGAATCGGGCTGCGGTACACGACGATCAGGATGAGCAGGACCACGCCGCCTGCGACGAGCAGCAGCAGGCCGTCGATACCTGCGAATGCGGCCGACAGGTCGGCGGCCTGACCTGCAGGGCCGGTGACATGGACCGTCAGGCCTTCAGGGGCTCCTTCGAGGGCGGTACGCAGGTCCGCGACGGCGTCCTTGACCTCGACACCGCTGTCGATCGGGACGATCATCTGCACGGCCTGTCCGTCCTCGGACGGAATGGGTGGTGGACCGGCCGATTCGGCGGCGAGGAACGCGAGGTCGTCGGGAGTGATACTGCCGTCGCGCTCGGCGACGACGATCGCCGGAATCGCATCGCTTTCTCGGAACTCGGCGTAGATCTCGTCGGCGCGGGTCGATTCCGCAGAGGCGGGAAGGAAGGAGCTCGCATCGGTCGAGGCGACCTCGCCGAGTTTGCCCGCGAACGGGCCGCCGCCGCCCGCGACGCCGAGCCACACCAGAATCAACAGTGCCGGTATCAGCCACCGCAGGCGCGTGCGGCGTGGAGTCGGTGTCGTCGTGGTGCTCAAGAGCTCCTCCTGATCGGGCGAACACGAATGGACGTGCAGGAACCATGTTGCACAATCGGTGCTGGTGTCCTGGGATTCGGAGCACTACCCGTTTCGGATGGGTGCACGCGGGCACAGGAGGAGTTCGCCGACAAGCAATCTCTGATCAGGCGGTGGCTGCCCCCACAGAGTCACTGATCGACCGGATGACGCCGACGAGGCGTTTCGTCTGCTCGGGTGCGAACAACTGGGTCGGTCCCTGCGGCGCGGCGTCGGTGAACGGCGCCTCGAACAGCAGCTTCGGGTCCATCTCTCCGTGCCGGGTGAGGTGACTGATCACGAGGTTGACGAAGTCGATCTGGCTGGATGAGGCGTTCCGCTCACCGAGGAACTCCGAGAACGCCTCCTGCACAGCCTGCTGGTCGAGTCCGACGAGGGAGCGGATGAACCGCCCCAGCCCGTTCGCGTTCGCCACGGCCCGTTCCATGTCCTCGGGTTCACCGGCGCCGCTGCGCGCCAGCAGCTCTTCGAGGGATTCCAGGTCTGCCGGGGTCAGCGACTTGCCGTAGCGCAGCTTCTGCAAGGCGAGGTTGTCGGGCTGGCGGCGCAGGTAGTCGCGGACCCTCGCGGTGTAGCGCTCGACGTCGGTACCGGACCGCATCTCCGGCATGTCCCTTTCGACAACCTCGCCGCGGGTATCGGTGAAGTCGGTGTAGACGACGACGCGCTTCTTCTTTTCCAGCAGCCCGACGATGGACCGCAGTTCACGTCGCGCGTGTTCGAGCATCTCCGGGGTGACGTCCTGCCACCATTCGTCGCTCGCGACCTCGCGGAGCAATTCTTCCTTGGCTTTGACCTTCGGGATCGCCAGCCCTTCCTCGAGCAGCCCGTCGGCGACACCGCGGATGGTGCCCTCGTGTTTCGGAAGGGTGCCGTCGTCGATGATGACCGCGAGCTGGCCACGCAGGACGACGAGATCGAACCGCTTGGCCATCTCGTCGCTGTCGCGCACGGTGGTAGGCAATCCGGCGAGTGCTTCGACGATCTCGGTGGCCTGCTGCTCTGTCAGTGAGTCCCAGGCCGCGCGGTCGGCGTACTTCTCGACCTCACGACGGCGGGTGCGGACGATGAAGTTGTCGACCTGCATACCGGCGACCTGGGTGTGCAGTGTGTCCGCGGTCGCCTTGCGCAGTTCGGTCGCCGCGCCGGAACGGTCCAGTGCAGCCACGAGTTCGGTGCGTGCGGTGAACAGCCGATGCGACAGCGACGGTGAGAGCGCACCCTCGGAGGCGTCCGGGTGCTGATCGAAATAGTCGAAGTTGCCGCACACGTCGAAGATGAAGAAGTCCGACTTGTCCTGGCCGGGACCGTACAGGTCGGGTCGCAGTCGGGTGCCGCGGCCGACCATCTGCCAGAACTTCGACTTCGACCGGACGGGCTTGAAAAACACCAGGTTCACGACTTCGGGGACGTCGATGCCGGTGTCGAGCATGTCGACGGAGATCGCGATGTGCGGTTCCTGGTCGGGCTGGGAGAACTTGTCGATGAGATCCTGACCGTACGTCACCGAGTGGGTGATGACGCGCGCAAACGAGCCCTTGAACTCGGGGTAGTTGGCGTCGAAGCGATCCGCGATGAACTGGGCGTGCCGCTCGTTCTTCGCGAAGACGATGGTCTTGCCGAGCCTGTCGCCACCCGCGACGCGGTGCCCGTGCGTCATGACTGTTTCGAGGACCTTGTCGACGGTATCGATGTTGAACAACCACTTGTTGACGGCCTCGGCCTGGACGACGTCAGGGATCTCGTCGTCGGAGACGTCGTCGCCCCAGTCGATCCCCTCGTACCGCTTCTTCTCCTCGTCGGTGAGGTCGGCGTAGCGGATTCCGTGCAGCGGAAACGTGAGTGGCACCGTCACCGCGCGCGGCGGTACGAGAAACCTGTCGGTGATGGCCTGATCGAGCGAGTAATCGTCGGTGGGTACGCCGGTTTCCAGTTGGAACAGCTGATAGGTGTTGTAGTCCACCTCGTCCTTGGGGGTGGCGGTGAGCCCGAGTAGCAGCGAGTCGAAGTAGCCGAAGATGTGCCGGTACTTCTGGTACACGGAGCGGTGCGCCTCGTCGACAACGACGAGATCGAAATAGCCGGGCCCGAATCTCCTTTCACCACTGTCGGTTTCGTCGATGAGCCCCATCATCGTCGGATATGTGGAGACGTAGACGCGGCCCTCGGTGTTCTTGTCGGTGAGCAGGTTCACCGGCGACGAATCGGGTAGATGTGTCTTGAACGCGGCGACGGCCTGCTTGACGAGAGCCTTGCGGTCGGCGAGGAACAGCACCCGCTTGACCCAGTTGGCGCGCATCAGCATGTCGGAAAGAGCGACCACGGTACGGGTCTTTCCGGAACCGGTGGCCATGACCAGCAAAGCGGCCCGCTGGTTCTCGTGCTCGAATCGTTCGGCGACGGCGCGGATGGCCTTCTCCTGGTACGGCCGGCCGGCGATTTCCTGCGGTACCGGGATGTCGGCCAGCGGCCTCATCGACGAGCGTCGCGCGACGAGTAGTTCGAGTTCGTCGCGGGTGTGGAAGCCGGCGACTTGCCGCACCGGGTAGCGCAGATCGTCCCAGAAGTGGTGCTCGAAGCCGTTGGTGTAGTAGATGACCGGACGGCTCCCCGTCATCTGTTCGAGGCAGTCCGCGTACAGCTTTGCCTGTTGCTTCCCTGCGAACGGGTCCATGGAGGTCCGTTTCGCTTCGACTACGGCGAGTGGGCGTCCGTCCGCGCTCCACAGCACGTAGTCGGCGAATCCACTCTTGCCGTCGGGCATCCCGGTGACCGGGTACTCGCGGTCCCGTGGCTGGTCGAGCAGCCACCCGGATTCGCGGAGCATCAGGTCGACGAGGTCGCGACGGGTCTGCGCCTCGTCGTAGTCGTGGGTGTCGGGGGCGGCGGCACTGGCCTGCTGGGCGGCCGCGATCTGCGCACGCAGTTCGGCGATGAGTTGTTCGCTGCTGGCCTTCTCGAGTTCGGCCGTCTCGGCGGCCTCGTCGCGGGCCTTCAGCTGCGCGATCAGGTCTTGCTTCTCCGCCTCGGACTTCTCGAGCTGCGCGTCTTTCGCGGTCAGCTCGGCCTCGAGTTTGCCTAGCTGCGCGACGGTCTTCGCGACGACGGCCCCACCGCCGGGCTTGGGCAGCCGCGCAGGGTCGAACTGCTGCTGCGGCGACGGCTTACTCGACGGTTGCGTTGCGTAGCTGCGGGCCAGCCAGGACAGGATGTGGAACAGTTCCGCGAGCGCCTTCGTGCCGGCGTCCTTCGGGACGGGCCTGGTTTCGTGGACGGCGGTGTTGCCGAGCCGGCGGATGAGGTCCATCTTCGCGACGAGGGAGTGCCCGACGATAGCGACGAACTTGCCGTCGTGTAGCCGGGCCGCAAGGTCGGACTTGTACGGCTCGGGCAGGTTCTGGGTGCGGTAGATCCACTTGACGGTGTGCTCGACGACGCGGCGGCGTAGAAGCAGGTGGTGCGCGGGTCGAAGAGTGCGTCGCGTTCGACCTTCCTGGCCTCGGCGTGCAGCTGCGGCCATTCGGCCTGCAGGAAGTCGAAGTTCCCCACCATGGACCGTGGTCCTCTCTTGGCTCGTGTGCGCGCCCGCGCAGTGACGTGTCGTTCTGCGCTCGATCTTGGCACAGGCGTCCGAGTTTCCCGGAGCCGGCGAACACTACAGCTGGCATCCGACAGGCTCGCGCCTGTCCGCCCAGCAGTGTCACCGCTGAGGGTATGCCGAGGTCCGGCCTTGGCGGCACCCTCGCCGGGCGTGTGTCTGCCTCAAGAGTGTGGCGGACCGCTGTCATCGCTCCGGCTGGTGCCGGAGGTATCTCTCCGGCTCGGCCGTTCCCGCCGGTACCGGTGCCGGGCGAGGGCGCCGGCGACGAAATGATCCAGGTGGTGCCGGTGGTTGACCCGGGGGCGGCGGTCTGGGTCGATGTGAGGTGGCGCGATCCATTCGATGCGGCCAGGATGTGCAGCATCGGGCGGTGCGACGCGGGTTTGCCAGCCGCCGGGGCCGTCGTGGACGAGGGCATGGCAGCTGTCGCAGGCGAGATCCTCGTTGGTGATGTCGGTGGCGCCGCCGTACTTCCACTCGGTCACGTGGTGCACGGCCGTGAGGGAGGCAGGAGCATCGCACCCGGGGCGCGTGCACCCGCGAGACGCTGCGATGAGGGCGAGTCGCTGATCCACCGAGGCGAGGCGCCGGGCGCGGCCCAGATGAAGGGGCCGGCCGTTGTGGTCGAACACGGCGAGCACCGGGTGGGCGTTCTGCGCCATGCGCAGCGCATCTCTGATGGGAACGATGCCGCCGGTGGCGGTGGTCGCCACGCCGGACGCCTTCTCGAGTTGGTGTACCGACATCGTGATGATTGCCGTCACCGGTAGGCCGCGATGACTGCCCAGCGCACCGGACGCGAGCATCTGTCGCAGTGCAAAGGTGAGAGCGTCATGGTTGCGTTGCACCGCTGTGCGGGTGTCGCGGGCGGCGGCCTTCGCCATCGCTGTACGGTCCAGATTCGGGGAATCGACATCCCCCGAGGGTGATTCGGGGTCGTCGGGGTTGTTCATGCCGGGGCGGGCGAGTTTGGCGAGCACCGGTTCGAGGAGTGCCCGCGTCTCCGGGTCCAGTAGTCCGGAGATCGGGGTCATGAGGTCGGTGCCCTGCTTGCCGAGTCGCAGGCCGCGGCGACGCTTACGTTCGCGTTCGTCGGGGGCGTTGCCGTCGGGGTTGAGGTGGGCGAGCAGGTGGATGCCGATCTTGGTGACGTCTTCAGGGGTGGTGGAGCGGGCGGCGTCGGCGAGGATCTGCTCTGCGGCGTCGATTTCGTCGGGGGTGGTACCGCTCGGGAGTTGCCGCATGGTTCTGGCGATTGCGGCAACGTGGTCGGGGCCGATGGCGCCTTCGCGGCCGGCCGCCGCGGTGGCGGGCAGAGTGGCGTCCATCGGCTCACCGCTGAGGGTGTGCCAGGTGCCGGTCTTGTTGGCGCCCTTCACGCGTTTCGCGGCGTCGGCTCCCGAGATGCGGAGCGTAGAGACGAGGAAATCGTTGATGGAGCGGCAGGCGAGGTTCGAGGGAATGGACCGTTCGACGGATTCGACGACAAGCCGGTGCCCGACGGCGGCGGCCTTCCGTAGGGAGACCTCCATCCGTTGCAGCGCTTCGACGACATCGGCTTCGGACAGGCCCGTCAGCGGTTCGGCGAGCAGGCCCTCGACGGCAGCGTCGAGGGTGGCCAGGTGGTGCCCCACTCGGCCGAGCCCGTCGACGCCATCATCCGAAAGCATGTTCGAAGTGTAACCCGACCCTCCGACAAGAACTCGAGTTCGAGTCACGGCAGGTCAACAACTTGCCTATCTTGTTTATCTTGTTCAGAAGGTACGCTGGAAGCGTGAGCAGAAAGGCGCACGCGGATACCGACCCCCACCGGGCGACGGACTTCTCGGCGGCCCTGGAAGAGGCGCTCGCCGCCGTCCCCGACACCGAACGAGAAACATTCGTGCTCGGCGTGGTCGGCGACGACACCAACGGCGACGGATTCGATCCCGCACTGTGGGGACCGCCGCCGGCATACGCCGACCGTAAACGCGCCGCGCTGGAGAACCTGCGCCGCCAGTACCACGCACGACGCGCCGTGACGGACGCGTCTCTGACCCGGACGGAAGCAGCGGAACTGCTGGATGTGTCCGAGCAGGCCATCCTCGACCGACTCAAGACCGGAGACTTGATCGGGCTCAAGAAAGGCCGTGAATGGAGACTGCCTGCGTGGCAGTTCCACGCGGACACCGAGACCGGATTCGTGCCCGGCCTCTCCCAAGTCGGTGCCGTGTTCCCCGGCGGTGCAGTGTCGTTGACCGAATGGGCGCAGACCCCGAACAGCGACCTCGAGGGCACCACCCCTGCCGCCGCCCTCGTCGCCGGGCGGGTCGAGGACGTTGTGCGCGCTGCACATGCCGGTACTGCCGCCGCGTGGTAGCCCCACTCGCCGCACCGACACGGCCACTGCGCGGCGGACACGCCTGGATGTGGCGGTGGCGCGACCCCACCAGCCGCCATCCGTGGGCGTGGTGCCGCATCTATCATCTGTCGCCGCATACCTCGGACGGGATCACGCACCGCACGTTCGGACCGCTGCACCGACTCGACCCGCACCTGCCCACCCCCGGCGGCACGCCGCGCGTGTGCCCGGACGGCCGGTCCGTGCTGTACGTCGCCGGCAACATCGCCACCGCCATCGGTGAAGTGTTCGGCGACTACCCCACCGCCGCAGTGTGCCCGCGCTACCGAATCGCGTTGCTGCGGACCACCGCACCGTTGGCTGTGCTCGATCTACGCGGACAAGGAGCCGCGATGCGGATCGGCGCGTTGCCCTCGCTGGCCACCGGCGACTACCCGCGGCCCCGTACTCAGCAGTGGGCGAGGGCGATCTACGAGGACCAACCCGTGGCCCGCCGTCGAATACACGGCATCTACTACGACGCGGCGCACTCGAGCGGACCCGCGCTGGCTTTGTGGAACACAGAATCCCGCGTCGAGGTTGTCCACAGCGCCCGTGGTGACGTCCAGGACCTCGCGCTCACCGACCCCCGGATGTGGCCGCGCATCGTCGACGCCGTAGTCGGTCTGGGGATGCGCGCCGACCTCGTCCCCCGCTGCCCGCTCTGCCCGTGACGGCCTGGCGGCCGAGATTGGTTCGATCATGACCAAGAACGATCGCAAAGACTCGCTTGGGCGCCGCTCCTCCTCACACCGAGATCCGGCTGGATCGAGGTCGGTCGCCCGTTCTGCGATCTCCGCGAACAGGTGGGCAACTTCTGCTCGAGGGTTCACCGTGTGCCACCCAGCGCAATATCTCCAGTTGATGTTCGGACAGCGGCGCATACCGTCGACCCACCCGACAAGAAATGGACATCGACAAACAGCGGAAATCCGGGCGGTGCTTCCGATCTGGAGAACATTTGTGTTGACGCTCGTCGCCGCGCATGGGACCATCCCTGAACCGGCCTGAATACAGGTCGACCCCGGCTGGTGGTGGAACACCGAACCGGGGTCTGGGCACACGACAGAAAGAGCTGTCATGCACCGTAGGGTGGAGTCTATCCACACGCCCCCAGGGGGCGCTCCTCATGGTTCGGTCTTCGATACCGACTCTCTTCTTCTCGCCCCGCCGGGGCCTTCGCTGACGTCCTGATCTTCTGAGCCTCTCGACCTGTCCGGTCGAGAGGCTCGAGGTGTTTTGCTGCGATGTGTGCGCGGGCCGGTCCGGTAGCCGCGACACGTCGGGCATTCGTCGCTCATCTCCCGAGGTCCGACGTCAGCGCAATTGACGCTGCGCGCAGGGGTGCCATTCCCGTGCGTGAAACCGACTGGGCGCCAGTACCTTCGTCTCCACTCTGGCGGTGGAGCACCCGATCGTGAGGGTCGACACGAACGACCGGGTCCAGCGTAAGCCACACGTCACCTCCGACGTGGGGCCAGAAGCGTTGGCCGAGATGGTCTATCGGGGCATGGTGACCGGGCAGCTGTGGGGAAGGGGCCGAAGGCAAGCTCAGGGACCCGCAGGGTCTCCGTACGGTTGGGCGCAGCCGCCCGCAGGGCGCCCGCTTTTCTTCTCCTCACGTGACTGTCGCTCGAGCACGTGCTCGGCGAAGCAGCGATTACGAGCCGTCACTCGAAATAGTCCTCATCGACCTCGACGACAGTGAAGGTTTGCCGGGTCTGGACAGCGACACCGTAGCGAATCATCAAGTCCGCGAGACGCTGCCCGTCGATGAGGATGACGCGGGTGCCGATGTTCTGCGCGTACTCGCGGGCGCCGGAGGTGAAGGAGCTGGTGGTGATGAATACGCCGCGGGCGGCGCCGACGCCGTGCAGTGCACCGACGAACGCCTGAATCTCGGGTCTGCCGACCGTATTGTCGGCGGCGTAGCGCTTGGCCTGCACGTAGATGCGTTCGAGTCCGAGCGGGTCCTGGTCGATGACACCATCTACGCCGCCATCGCCCGATCCGCCGATACGGGCTGCCCGGCCTTCGGTGCCGCCGTATCCCATCGCAACGAGTACGTCGAGCACTGACTGCTCCAGGAACTCAGGGGCCTGACAGCGGAGCCGGTCGAGAAGATCGGCCGCGACCTCGGCGTGCAGGCGACCGACGCCGCCTTCGATCTGCTCGAGCGGGTCGTTTTCCTCCCTGGCCACCACGTATGGGTCGGGTGTGATGTTGCTCGATGAGGCGGTACGCGCCGGGGCGTAGTCCTGATATTCGGGGAGTGTCTTCAGAATTTTCTCGGTGATCCCATCGGGGTGTTCCGCGAGCAGGCTGCGCCCGGCGTCGGTGATGACGAACGTTGCGCGGGCCGGCCTGTCGACGAGTTTCGCGCGGTAGAGCCCACTGAGCGCCCATCCGATCCGATTGTCGGCGCGCCGCTGTCCCGACGGTAGCTTCTCTGCCCGCTGTTCGGTTGTCAGTCCGACATGGTCTTCCACCGCGCTATGCAGGTCCCGCTTTCGCCAGACCTGTTCATCCATCAGTACTTCCAACACGGGGGTGAGGAAGCCGGACCACACCGGCATCTCCGATACCGGCGCGGTCACCGCTCGCCTCGGAAGGCGCGGGATTGGAGGGAGGTGAAGAGGGCGTCAAACTCGGCGAGCGCTGTGCGTTGTCCCTCCTTCATCAGCTCAATCGCCGCCTTTCGCTGCGCGAAGTCCCGCTGCAACTCCAGTGGAGGAATACCAACCGAAATTGTCAGCACCTTTGCCTGGGCAATATTCTTCATCGATCCGCTCGACCCTGTTGCCCGCTCAGACAACTTCCGTCGGAAGGACGGACGCTGGAAGAGCGACTCGACGTAGCGCGGTACTGCCGCGGATTCGTCGCGCCACCTGAAGCGCCATAGCTTGTCGGGAAGTGCGGTCTTACCGTCTGTCGCAGTCACGATCGCGGTCGCGCCAACCAACTCAGACGTGTTGGCACGACTGAACAGCAAATCGCCCTCTCGAACAAGATGATTCGATGGAGGAATGTAGTCGGATGGAAGCGGCTTGCTCTCGGATTCGCGGTATGCAAGTGATGTCACAGCACTGACTTTCAGAACTCGGTATCCATCATCCTGATCGTCAGAGCCGACAATATTGCGACCACCTTCGAACCCGTCGACAAAGTCACTCACGAACCCAGCCGACCAACCACGATCGTTTGAAGCGGGATCGCCGAACATGTCGATGAAGATCGACTGGGTCAGCTCGTCGAGGCGGGCGAGGGCTTCGCGGCGCTTGGCGCGGAGGGTGTCGGCGTGGTCGAGGATCGCCGCGATCCGCCGCTGCTCGGCGAGCGGCGGCAGTGGCACCTGAATACCCGCCGCGCTACCCTTCGTAAGCTTCGCTCGGGTTGTTCCAGAGATGAACGGTCGAACATCCATGTTCTCGAGAACCCTGCACAAGTAACGGAGATCAACTCCATCCCTGGGCCTGAGCACATGGGCATGGTTGTTGACCCATGACTTGCCCGCAATCGTGTACGCGATCCCGCGGGAAGGATTTTCGAAGTGGCCGCCGTCCTCGGCAAGTAGAAGCAACTCCTCGTCGAACAAGAATCCGTCGATCGTTCCCTGCTGTCCATTGGCACCAAAGTACGGATAGGGACCCTCCACGCGATCCTTCTGGGTTACCGGTCGCCGAAGATGATCGAGAAACTCCGCGACATCACCAAGTTTCGCTGCCGGCCACCCACTCACGCCGCACCGCCCGCAAGAATCTCCCGCAGCTGCGCCATGCCGTCAACGATGTCCTTCTCGAGCTGGTCGAGCTCGTCGAGGATCTCGGTCGGCGCTCTGTGCTCGACCTCCTCGTGCACAATCTCCTTGTACCTGTTCAACGACAGGTCGTAGCCCTGCTCGGCGATGTCCTCCTTCGGCACGCAAAAGCTCTGCTCCGTCCGCGCACGCTCCAACTCCGCACCGTCACGATCGGACCAGCGCCGCAGCACATCCGGGAGATTGTTCTTCACGTGCTCGTCGTCCGAAAGCTCGGCGAGCGCACCGAGCTTGTCGGCGTCGAGCAGTGGGTTGCGCTTGTCGTCGAGGGACATGCCGTCGGCCTGCACGTCGTAGAACCAGACGTTGTCGGTGCCGCCCGAGTTGGTCTTGGTGAAGAACAGGATCGCCGTCGACACACCGGCGTACGGCTTGAACACACCCGACGGCAGCTTCACCACCGCGTCGAGCTTCTGCTCCTCGACAAGAATCCTGCGAAGTTCCTTGTGCGCCTTCGACGATCCGAACATCACACCGTCCGGGACGATCACCGCCGCACGGCCGCCAGGCTTGAGCAGGCGGAGGAACAGCGCCAGGAACAGCAGTTCCGTCTTCTTCGTCTTCGCGATCTGCTGCAGATCCTTCGCGGTGTTCTCGTAGTCGAGGCTGCCCGCAAACGGCGGGTTCGCGAGAATCAGCGAATATGCTTCGGCATCACCGGTATTCGCCTCTGCCAGCGAGTCGCGGTAGCGGATGTCGGGCTGCTCGATGCCGTGCAGCATCATGTTCATCGACCCGATTCGCAGCATCGTGTTGTCGAAGTCGAAGCCGTGGAACATCTCGTGGTGGTACTGCTGCTTGCCGGCACCCGAATTGATGGCGTCGGCGTGGTGGCTGCGCATGTAGTCCGACGCACCCACCAAGAAGCCGCACGTACCGGACGCCGGGTCCACGATGGTGTCGCCCGGCTTCGGGGCCGTCATGTGCACCATCAGTTCGATGATGTGACGGGGCGTGCGGAACTGGCCGTTCTGCCCGGCGGCGGCGATCTTCGCGAGCATGTATTCGTAGATGTCGCCCTTGGTGTCGGTTCTCCATCGGCACCCCGTCCAGCCGGTCAACCACCCTCTGCAACATGCCCGCGTTCGAGATGCTGAGCCGCGCGTCCTTCATGAAATGCGCGTACGTGGACTCCTCGCCACGCATGTTCTTGATGAACGGGAACACCCGGTTCGCGACGATGTCGAACATCTCGTCGGCGTGCCGGTTCTTGAACACCGACCAGCGCAGATCGTTGAACGGCCGGCCATCCTCGTCGTCCCCCTCAGGGAAGGGGTTGCCCTCGATCGGCTGTTCCAGCAGGTTCGCCTTCTCCAACGCGAGTGTCTGCTCGTCATCCAACCGGCGAATGAACAGCAGGTAGGTGATCTGCTCCATCACCTCGAGGGGATTCGAGATTCCGCCCGTCCAGAAGGCGTCCCACACTGCGTCGACCTTGTTCTTGATGTCACCGGTGATCACGGGTACCGCTACCTGCCTGTTCTACTCGATTGAGTCCAACAGAACTGTATAGACCGGCCCACCGACACCGAGCGTGCAGGTTAGGGTGCCATGTGCCCGAATCTCCGATCGGCAGTGCGCCGGGCGGTCGGCTTCCAGAAGCCCTGGCCGCACGGCTGAGGTCTGCGGGATGCGTCTATGCGGATGACGAGGCGCAGCTGCTCGCCGATGCGGCGCGCACCCCGTCCGATCTGGAAGAGCTCGTGCAGCAGCGGATCGGCGGTCGACCCCTGGAGCACGTGCTGGGCTGGGTGGAATTCTGCGGTCTGCAGATCTGCGTCGACGCAGGCGTGTTCGTTCCCCGTCGGCGCACGGAATTTCTTGTGCATTGTGCCGCCGAAGTGGTTGCGCCCGGCTCGCTCGTCGTCGATATGTGCTGCGGTTGCGGTGCGGTCGGGGCGGCGCTCGCGTACTCCGTGCCCGGCATCCGGCTGCATGCCGCCGATATCGACCCCGACGCGGCCCGCTGCGCACGACGCAACCTCACACGGTATGACGGCGACGTCCACTGCGGCGACCTCTACACGGCGCTGCCCGACTCGATGCGCGGCCGGATCGATGTGGTCGTCGCCAATGCCCCGTACGTACCGACGGCGGCGATCGAGACCATGCCGCCCGAGGCGCGGATACACGAGCCACGTGTCGCGCTGGATGGCGGCGACGACGGACTCGACGTGCATCGACGGCTGGCGGTGTCCGCATCGGAGTGGCTCGCGCCAGGGGGACATCTCCTCGTGGAAGCAGGCTCCGGGCAGGCCACGGCCGCGACGGAAATTCTCGCCGCGGCCGGGCTGACGCCGGAGATCCGCCGATCGGAGGAGTTCGACGCCACCGTCGTCGTCGGGGCCGGTCCGTGACACGGACGGGTGCTCAGCCGAGCGGCAACTGCGCGAAGATGGCGGTCGGCTGTGTCGAACCTCCGGAGGGCTCCACGCTGAATCCCAATGCGGTGGCATCCGAAATGCCTTCGAGGACAGCAGTGGTCGACGGTGCGACGTCGTCGGGCGCCATGGTGCCCGCAGCGGTGGCGCCGTCCGGTCCGATCAGCCACATCTGGTAGACCGTGCCGTCGGTCGGCGGCGCGACGTTGTTCATCACCAGCACGCCGGCATCGACGTTCTTCGAATACACGACCGTTGCCGTGCCACCGCCCTCGATCGAGCCGGACGTGGTGCGCACATCCTCCGCCGCGAGGACCTGGGCAGATGTGGGGGGAAGTTCCTGGCGGAATTGCGTCGCGACACCGATGCCGCCGATCGCGATCACCACCGCGGCTGCGGCAGTGAGCAGGAAATTGCGGCGCCGGTTCCGGCGCGCCTCCAGCGAGATCGGGGCATCGCCCGCAGACGAATCGGACGTCGCGACGGTATCGAGAAGACGTCGACGCACATGGGCCGGTGGTTCGACGGCGGTCGCACGGGAGACTTCCGCCATCGCTTCGCGGATCTCGCGGATTTCGCGCTGGAACGTTGCAGCGACGTCGGAGCCGGCGTCGGCCAGGCGTGCGTCGATGGTGCGGCGCTCGTCGTCCGAGATCGCATCCAGGGCGTACACAGCGGTGAGGTCGAGCAGATGGCCTTCGTCGTCGAAGCCGGATCGTGTGCTATGCGTCATCGCTGTTCACCCCCAGACAGTTCTTCAATCGGATCAGGCCGTCCCGGATCCTCGATTTGACGGTCGGTAGCGTCGCGGACAACCGCTCCGATACCTCGCGGTAGGTCAGTCCGCTGTAATAGGCGAGCTCGACGGACTGTCTCTGGAGATCGGTCAGTGAGCCCAGGCAGTCGAGGACTTGTCGTGTGTCGTCGCGACGAAGCGCTTCGTCGCTGACGCTGTCGAACTCCGTGCCCGTGGACAGTGCACCGTAGCGGGACTCTCGCTCGGCGCCCGACTGCTCGGTGCGCACTCGGTCGACGGCCCGGCGGTGTGCCAAAGTGATCAGCCACGCGAGTGCGGACCCCTGCGAGCGATCGAACCCCGACGCGGTGCGCCACACCTGCAGGTAGACCTCTTGCAGCGTTTCTTCGCTGTAGCCGGGATCACGGAGCACACGCAGCACCATGCCGTACGCCCGCGACCGAGTCAGGTCATAGAACTCGGTGAAGGCAGCCGAATCTGCGGCGGCGACCCGGACGAGCAACGCTTCGAGCGTGCCGGTCTTGTCGCCGACCCCGGTCATGGTCCGTGTCCGCTCATTGCACGAAACATTAGCCGGACGAATCGGGCCGCTCAACCTGGCCCAGGGGAAGCGGAGTGCGATCTCGGGCTGCAGAGCCCAGGTGAGCATGCCGATCATCTCCCGAAGTAGGGCAGGACGAGAGCGTGAGCGCATTCTCGAGCCGAAGGGAAGTCCATGCCCGATCTTCGGTGCGGGCGCCGTTTCGGATGGGTCACCTGCGTCGAAAAGTTTTTTCAGATCCCACCCATCCCTGTGCGGAGCAGTGGCGAATGACCAGTGACACACCACCTCGCCGCGGCTCGCAGGCCGTGCATCCTGAAGGGAACGGAACAATGGCAAATCGGACACGAAAGAGCTTGGCACTCGTTGGTATCGGCGCTGCGGCAATGCTGAGCATTGCTGCCTGCACGTCGGATGAAGGCACCGACACCATGACCGACACGACCACCATGTCCAGCTCGGCAGAGGAGACCACTGCGCCGATGGAGACGACGGAGTCCGGTTCTGCAACCGCGGCCGGTCTCGTCGGCCCGGGATGTGCCGCTTACGCCGAGCAGGTGCCCACCGGACCGGGTTCGGTCGAGGGCATGGCCGAAGCGAATGTCACGACCGCGGCGGCCAACAACCCGATGCTCACAACGCTCACCTCGGCGTTGTCCGGACAGCTGAACCCGGATGTCAACCTTGTCGACACGCTCAACGGCGGCGAGTTCACCGTCTTCGCGCCGGTGGACGACGCGTTCGCATTGGTCGATCCCGCGACCATCGAGACTCTGAAGACCGATTCGGCGCTGCTCACGGATGTCCTGACGTACCACGTGGTCGCAGGACAGATCGCGCCCGCAGATATCGCCGGTGAGCAGACCACTGTGCAGGGCGGTACCGTCGAGGTGACCGGCTCGGGTGACGAGTGGATGGTCAACGACGCCAACGTGATCTGCGGCGGTGTCGAAACCGAGAATGCGACCGTCTACCTGATCGACGGTGTCCTGATGCCGCAGTAGTCGAGAGGCTGCAGTAGTCCTGACCTCGGACGACGAAGGGATATCTCGTGAGAAAGACGATCATCGGCCTCGCTGCGGCGCTTCTCGCCGCAGCGGGCTCGACACTGATGGTGGCGCCCGCACAGGCCGCGCCGCTGAGTCCGGTTCCGCAGCTCGAGGTGAGCCGTTACCTGGGCGAGTGGTACCAGCTGGCCGCGAATCCGGCGCCGTTCAACCTCGATTGCGTGCGTGACACCACCGCGCACTACACGCTGATCGACGAGCAGAACATCCGCGTGGAGAATTCGTGCACCACCGTCGCCGGTGAACGGCGAGGTATCGTGGGCAACGCACGTGTCAACGACACTGCAGCACTACATGTGTCGTTCCCGGGTGTGCCGACACAGGATTCGCTCGACGGCCCGAGCAACTACGTCGTCGCGCATCTCGCGGACGACTACTCGTGGGCGCTGGTCGGTGATCCGAGCCGGCTTTCCGGGTTCGTGCTGTCGCGGTCCCCGGTTGTGGACGTAGCGGGATGGCAGGAGATTCGCGCGGTCGTGGAGAGCCAGGGATACAATTCGTGCCTGATGCTCACCTCGCCGACCACCGAAGGGCTGCAAGAGATCAAGCCGCTCTGCACTGTGTGATCGAGGCGAAGAGGCCGCTGGCGCCGGACCGTCAGCGGCTTTTTCGTGCTGTTCCTGCGATGTTTTCGAGCATCCCGGCGAAGATGATCCCGTGAAACGGGAGCAGTGAATACCAGTAGATCCGGCCGGCAAGCCCTTTCGGGAAGAAGAGGGCGCGCTGGTGCAGCCGGGTGCGGTGCGGGGTGAGTGGTTCGAGCCGCCACTCGAGCCATGCGCCACCCGGGGCGAGCATTTCGGCACGCAAGCGCAACAACTCCGGACGATCGATGCGTTCGACCCTCCAGAAGTCGAGGGCATCCCCGGTGTGCAGGGTGCGAGGGTTACGTCGTCCGCGGTTCAAGCCCACTCCGCCGACGAAACGATCGAGCCATCCACGAACTGTCCATGCCAAAGGGAAGGAATACCAGCCGTTCTCGCCTCCGATACCCTCCACGACTTCCCACACCGCGGTGACGTCGGTGTCGCAGTCGAGGCTGCGCTCGTCCGTGAAGACCACCTCGCCCGCCCAAGCCGGATCCGACGGCAGAGGATCGGCGGGCGCGCCCACGGGTGACGCGTTCGCCCACGTGGTTTCCACCTCGCCGCGGTCGATGCGCCCCAGCGCCAGCCGGACGGCGTCGCGGTACGCGATGAGCCCACCCGGAGGCGGCGGGATCACCTCGTCGATGTCGTGATCGTTCATCACCGCGTCGTTTCCCAGAGATTCGATCAGGGCACGTCCCAGCGACGGCGGAATCGGGGTGACGAGCCCGATCCACAGCCCGGCCAGTTTCGGGGTGAGCACTGGAAGCACGAGAATCCTGCGACGACGTAGGCCCGCGACATGCGCGTAGACCTGCATCATCTCGCCGTACCGCAGTACATCGGGGCCGCCGATATCGTAGACGCGACTGCGGGGCAGCGGTGCGGTTGCTGCTGCAACCAGATAGTGCAGCACGTCCCGGATCGCGATCGGCTGGATCCGGTTGTCCACCCAGCGTGGTGTCGTCATCACCGGCAGTCGATTGCTCAGATGGCGGATCATCTCGAAGGATGCCGAACCCGAGCCGATCACCACTCCGGCCTGGAACACCAACGTCGGCACCCCGGATTCGAGCAGGATCCGGCCGACCTGTGCCCGCGATTTCAGGTGCGTCGACAGTTCCTCGGACTTCGGGTGCAGGCCACCGAGGTAGACGATCCTCCCGACACCGGCGCTGCGTGCTGCTGCAGCAACGTGCTCCGCCGCGCGACGTTCGGCGTCGAGGAACTCGCCGCGGCCACCCATCGAATGCACCAGGTAGTAGACGACGTCGATGTCCCGGCATGCCCGCTCGAGCGAGTCTGAATCGCCGAGGTCGCCACGCACCACGTCGACGTCGTCCACCCACGGCACATCGCGGAGCTTGTCGGGGCTCCGTGCGAGGACCCGCACGCGGTGGCCGGCTGCGACGAGACGAGGTGCGAGCCGGCCACCGATGTACCCGGTTGCACCGGTCACCAGGATGCGCAGCGGGCGCTCCGAGGCACCTGCGCGATGCGCCTCGGTCATGACGTCGCGACCAGGTGGCCGAGCTGATGACGCAGGGACTCCTCGAGGGTTCCGCGGCGGTACGTGTGCCCGGCGTCGAGGAGCCGTCGGGGCACGACGTACTGGTCTGCAGTGGCCAGCTCACGAGCCCCTTGCTCACCGAGCAGCAGCTTCGGGCCGAAACCGGGAACCGGCAGCAGCGCCGGCCGGTGCAGTATGCCGGCGAGGATGCGCGTGTACTCCTTGTTGCGGACCGGTTCCGGCGCAACAGCGTTGACGGCACCCGACAGCTCGGGGTCGTAGAGCGCACGGTGATAGACGTCCAGAAGATCGTCGAGATCGATCCACGACAACCATTGACGCCCGCTGCCCAGGCGGCCGCCGAGACCGGCGGCGAACAGGGGGCGCATCAACTGCAGTGTGCCGCCGCGCGGCGTCTGCACCACTCCGGTGCGCACGTTGACCACGCGGATCCCGGCGTTCGCTGCGGGTGCGGTGGCATCCTCCCAGTCGGTCACCACGTCTGCGAGGAAACCTGTTCCACGCGAAGCGGACTCGTCCAGCGGTTCGTCACCGCGGTCGTATCCGTACAGACCGACCGCAGAGGCACACACGAACGTAGCGGGTCCGTTCGCGGTAGCGGCCGCGCACTCTGCGAGCCGACGCGTCGGCTCCAGGCGGCTGTCGCGTATCGCGGCCATGTGCGAATCGGTGAACCGCCCGGCGATCGATGCGCCGGCCAGGTGCACCACGGCGTCGACGCCTTCGAACAGGTCAGGCGCGGGAGAGTCGGGATCCCAGCGGCGCTCGTCGTCACCGTGCGCGGCGTGTCGCACCAGGCGGATCACACGGTAGCCTCCGGTGCTCAGGAACGCGGCCAGCGCCGTGCCGATGAGCCCGGACGCACCCGAGATCGCGACGGTCACCGGCCGCACACCCTGCTCGTGCGACCAGCGGTGGCTCGCGAGGTCCTCGGCGAGTTGGCGGTGCCGATACCGGAACGTCTGGAGCAGCAGCTTTTCGGGAACCGGGGTGTCGACGAGGTCGGTGACGCGGGTGCGGTGGGCGTCGACCTGCTCGAATCGGTGCTCGTGGCGCCACGACCGGACGAGCCCGGCCGGCCTCGACATCAGGCCATCGTGCCCGAGCGCATCGACGAACCGTGATGGGGGATCGTAGGCGTCGGGCTGGTGATCGGCGACCCATCGCAGTCCACCGGGCAGGCCGAGTACGGCACGGCCGTCGGCGAGGGAGCGAGCCTCGGACACGACGCTCATCGGCTGCCACGGTGGGAGCAGCCGATGGATCGCGCCGGGCCGGGCATGCCAGTCGAATACTTCCTCGCGGGACGCCTCGACGACACTGCTGTACTCGATACTCATCGACGCCTCCGTGAATCGTGTTCTACCTGTTCTCCATTCGGAGCAGGCACCTCCGTGGATGGGTCATCGGCGGGTGGAGATCTCTCCGTATCGTGCCAGTGCGACCTGCCGCTCGTGGGCGTGATCGACGATCGGCTCCGGATATCCGGGCGGTGGGCCGTCCGGCAGCCGATGAACACGCTTTCCCGTGACGCCACGCAGTTCGGGTACCCAGCGACGCACGTAGTCACCCGCCGGATCGAACTTTTCTCCCTGCGAGGTGGGATTGAACACGCGGAAGTAGGGGGCTGCATCGGTGCCGCACCCGGCGGTCCACTGCCATCCGTGCTGGTTGGATGCGAGATCACCATCGACGAGATGCGTCATGAAGTGTTGAGCACCCCACCACCACGGCAGGTGCAGATCCTTGGTGAGAAACGATGCGACGATCATCCGCAGCCGGTTGTGCATCCAGCCTTCGGCGAGCAACTGCCGCATGCCCGCGTCGACGATGGGGAATCCGGTGCGGCCCTGTTGCCAGGTGGCGAAGGCACGGTCGGCGTCGGGTCCGCTGTCGTAGCGGAGGGCGTCGAAGCGCTCGTTGTAGTTGCGGCGTGCCGTGTCGGGGCGATGGTGCAGGACGTCGGCGTAGAAGTCGCGCCAGCACAGCTCGCTACGCAGGGTCGTCGCACCGGGGTCCGAACGGTCGCGCAGGTCGTGGAGGAGGGTGCGGGGGTGCAGACATCCGAATTTGAGGGCTGCGGACAGGCGGCTCGTGCCGTCGAGGTCGGGTCGATCGCGGTCGGTGTCGTACCGGTCGAGTCCGTCGTCGCGGAATTGCCGCCATCGGCGTAGTGCAGCCTTCTCGCCCGCGGGTGGCAATGCGATGTTCGGGGAGTCGTCGTCCGGGATGGCGACGCGCAGATCGGTGCCGTCGGGATCGAGCCAGGCCGCGGTGGTCGCGCTGGTTTTCGCCGGCGGGCGCCATCCGTGTTCGAGCCAGGCGCGCCGGAACGGCGTGAACACCCGATATGGCGTGCCGTCGCTCTTGAGCACACGCCCCGGCGAGACGGCATAGGGCGAGCCGGTCCGGACCAACGGGACATCGTCGAGGGCGTCCTCGACGGCGCGATCGCGTCGCGACCCGTACGGGGCGTGGTCCGCGCTGACGTGCACCGCGCTCGCGTCGAACTCGCGGGCGATCGTCGGTACCACGTCGACCGGGTTTCCGTGGACCACGAGCAACCGGCCGTCGAGATCGTCGTCGAGGGCGCGCAGACAGCGCAGCAGATACGTATAGCGCGGACCGGGTGTCGCCAGTGCGTCGTCGAGCACGAACAGCGCGACCACACGATCGGCATCGGAGGCGCTCGACAGGGTGGGTAGGTCGCGCAGGCGTAGATCGCGGCGGAACCAGACAACGTGGGTACTCACCCGTCCAGTGTGCAAGGTGGTGGATGGGTGACGTGGTGGATGGGAGACAATGGCGAACATGACCGAAGCGTTCGATGTTCCCATCCGCGACGACTCGATCAGGCTCGGTCAGTTCCTGAAACTGGCGAGCCTGATCGAGTCGGGTGCGGAGGCGAAAGAAGTGATCGCCGACGGTCTCGTCTCGGTCAACGGTGAGGTCGAGGTGCGGCGGGGCCGGCAGCTGCACACCGGGGACGTCGTCGAGATCGCCGGGGCGAGTGCGCGGGTGGCGAGGGGCTGACCTCGGTCAGTTGGCGGCGCGCACGACCACACCGTCGTGGTCGCTGTAGACGATCTCGCCAGGGTTGAAGGTGACGCCACCGATCTCGACCGGCACGTTCTTCTCGCCCGACCCGGTCTGGGTGCTCTTGCGCGGGTTGGTGCCCAGTGCCTTCACACCGATGTCCAGGGTGCGCAGGATCGCGGAGTCGCGGACGGCGCCGTTGATGATGACGCCTGCCCAGCCGTTGTCGACGCCGCGTCCGGCGATGATGTCGCCGACGAGTGCGGTGTGGATGCTCGCGTCGCCGTCCACCACCAGGACACCGCCGTTGCCTGCCTCGGACAGCGTCTGCTTGACCAGCAGGTTGTCCTGGAAGCAGCGGATCGTCGTAATCGGGCCTGCGAACTCGGCGCGCCCACCGTACTGGATGAACTGGGTGTCGCAGCTGCGGATGTCGGGGCCGATCTCGTCGGCGAGATCGGCGGTCGCGGTGAATTCGATGGCTTCGCTCATGAGCCAGAGGATAAGCCCTTCGCGTGGTGGGCAAACCGAAGGTGACGGCCACCACGGGCGAGCCCCACCGCAATCGGGTAGATCCTTGTATTCTTACGGGCCAGCTTCGCCCATGACTGATACAGGACGGTGCAATGCCTCTCGACGCCCGCCAGGCGGTCGTTCGCGTGCCCAAGGCCGGAGAACTGATCGCCGCGAGCCTGCGCCGTCAGATCATCATCGGTGAACTCGAGGCGGGTGAACCCTTGCCCAACGAGGCCGCACTCATGGAGCGATTCGGAGTGTCGCGGCCGACCCTGCGTGAAGCGTTCCGCATCCTCGAATCGGAAGGCATCATCACCGTGCTCCGCGGTGCGCGTGGAGGTGCACGCGTGCAGGCGCCCGACGGGTCGACGGCGGCGCGCTACGCCGGTCTGCTGCTGCAGTACCGCGGAGTCCCGCTCGCCGACGTGTACCGCGCGCGTACCGAACTCGAGGTCGCGGCGGTCGGCTTGATCGCCACGAACCCCGGTGACCGCATCGACACGCTCGCCGCGGTCGTCGAACGCGGTGGGCAGGTGATCGACGATCCGCACGCGTTCGTCAAATACGTCAGCGACGTGAACCGCGCGATCATGGAACTCGGTGGCAATCAGACGATGTCGACGCTCGCGAGCATGCTGCTCGACATCATGGACGCCCACAATGCGCTGTACCTGTCGACCCGGACAGGGCGGGACAGCCCCGGCGTGGCCGTGGCGCTGCGTGCGAACCATAAGCTCGTCGAACTGTTGCGATCTGGGGAACCTGGTGCAGCGGAAGAATTCTGGCGTCGTCACCTCGACAGCGTCGAGCATTACATGACCGGCGATTCGGAGACCACTCTCGTCGAGGTGCTGTCCTGATCAACCGACGCCGATGACGGTCAGCCCCGCCGTGAGCCATTCAACATGCTCAGCACAAGTGCGCGTCGAGTTCAGCGGCCGAACCGGCGCTCGTAGTCGGCACGCTCACGGTCGGCGCGGGCGCGGTCCTTCGAACCCAGGAGCCCGGGATCGAAGCCGTGCTGCTGCAGACGGTGCCGCTGCCAGATCGGCATCAGCGCGATCGCGAAGTAGAGCCACGGAAGCAGGAGGAGCAGCATCATCGCGAACGGAATCCAGACCGGGCCCGGAATCAGCAGGAAGAGCATCAAGAGCGGGATGAGGGGCAGATTCCACCGCATGAGGTAACGCCGGGATCCTCCCGGCCCGAGGATGTCCTCCCGTACCCACTCACGCTGTTCGGCGGGCAGCGTTCGACCGAACATGTAACCGATCCGCTGAGACAAATTAGGTCGCGCGCTACTCATATTGTCCAGGGTAGTGCCTCAGTCGTAGAGCCGCGTCAGGCTGTCCGCGAATGTATCCACGACCACTTTCCTGCGCAGCTTCATGCTCGGCGTGAGATCGCCCTCTTCCACGGAGAGTTCGCGCTCGATGATCGTGAACTTCTTGATCTGCTCCCACCGGTT
This sequence comes from Rhodococcus sp. NPDC060090, assembly GCF_042729855.1. Classification (NCBI taxonomy): domain Bacteria; kingdom Bacillati; phylum Actinomycetota; class Actinomycetes; order Mycobacteriales; family Nocardiaceae; genus Rhodococcus; species Rhodococcus sp. NPDC060090. Next base: position 68,773 of record NZ_JBHWXB010000013.1, read on the forward strand.
GAGCTGCAGGTTGAGCTGGTCGATGTCCTTCGAGATCAGCTCGTGCGTCTTGTCGTGCTGCGCGATGTCGGCGAACGACAGACCGCCGAGGCCGTTCTTGTCTGCCCACGCGGTGACGGCTTCGGCATCCAGCGCCACCAGCGCGACACAGTACGGCTTGCTTTCACCGTGGACGATGATCTCCGCCGCGTAGGGCGAGATGCCCTTGAACGTCGCGGCGATCGCCGACGGGGCGACGTACTTGCCCTGCGACGTCTTGAACATGTCCTTCTTGCGGTCGGTGATCTTCACGTAACCGTCGTCGTCGAGGCTGCCGATATCGCCCGTGTGGAACCAGCCGTCGGCATCGAGCGCTTCGGCGGTGGCGTCGGGGCGGTCGTGGTAGCCGGTCATCACACCCGGACCTTTGATGAGCACCTCGCCGTCGTCGGCGATCTTCACTTCTGTTCCGGGGAGGGGCCAGCCCACCGTGCCGAGCCGGTTTGCCTGGGGGCGGTTGACGCAGGACGCGGCCGAGGTCTCCGTCAGTCCGTAGCCCTCGAGCACGGGAATGCCGACGGCATCGAACCACTGCGCCACGTCGGGGTTCAGTGCCGCCGAGCCGGAGATGAAGAAGCGCAAACGGCCGCCGAAGCGTTCGCGGATGGTCGAGAGCACCAGCTTGTCGGCGATGGTGTGCTGCGCTTTGTCGAGCAGGCCGGGCGAGCGGCCGTCCTGGCGCGCCTTCGACACACCGGTGCCCACGCCCATGGCCCAGTCGAAGAGCACCTTCTTGATGCCGCCTTCTTCCGACATCATCCCTTCGACGCGTGCGTGCGCCTTCTCGAAGATGCGGGGCGCGGCACCCATGAAGGTCGGACGGACGACGGCGAGGTTCTCGACGATCTTGTCGACCCGTCCGTCGACGGCGGTGGGGAAGCCCATCTGCAGGGGCAGCGTCAGCAGCACCTTGCCGAACACATGCGACAGCGGGAGCCAGAGGTACTGCAGATCGTCGGAGCCGAGCAGGCCGACGGAATCGACGGCCGCCGCCTCGTACGTCCATGCCGAGTGCGGCAGCCGGACGCCTTTCGGTTTGCCGGTGGTGCCGGAGGTGTAGATGACGGTCGCAAGGTGATGTGGCTCGATGCTGTGGATCCTGTCGATCACCACCCCCGAATCCTCGGCCAGGTGGGCCCGGCCGAGTTCCACGAGATCGTCGAACCCGATCACCCAGTCGCCGTCGCCCGAACCGTCGATCACCACCACTTTGGCGACATCCGGTAGCTCACCGCGATGCGCCGTGAGCTTGTCGACCTGCACCGCGTCCTCGGCAATGACGACGCGGCTTCCCGAGTTCGCCACGATGAACGCGACATCCGGTGCGTGGGTGGTGGGATACACCGTCGTGGTTGCCCCACCGGCGCACATCACCGCGAGGTCGGCGAGCACCCACTCGAAGCGGGTCGACGAGGCCAGCGCCACGCGGTCCTCGAGTCCGAGGCCCAGCGACAGCAGCCCGGCCGCGAGCAGCCGCACCTTGTCGCCGGTCTCTTCCCAGGTGGTGCTCGTCCAGCCGTCCTTACCGTCCGGGTAGCGGAAGGCCTCTGCCTCCGGTGACGCGGTGACGCGATCGATGAACAGCCGAGCGACCGACGGCGCCCGCTTCTCGATCTTGGGGTGATCGACCTTCTCCTCGGACGCGCGCATTATGGTCATTGCCCCAGTCTAGAAGGCAGGCCGGTCCTGAGCAGCGCTTCTCCGGACACCGGAAGAGACGGCTTTCCTCCGCCTGCACGGGTTCCCGTGGGTCGTGAGGCAACGGAAACCCCTACAAGTGGAGGAAAGTTTCAGTTATTCCGACGAGCAAAGGCAAACATCATGAAGGACGTGAAGACCAGGACCGAGACTCTGCGGCGCATCATCGGGCACCGCGTCGTCGACGGCAAGGACGCCGCTGTCGTGACGGTGTCGCAGAGCTATCCGACCGACGCCGACGACCTCTGGGATGCCTGCACCAACCCCGAGCGCATCCCGCGCTGGTTCCTGCCGATCAGCGGCGAACTGCGCGTCGGCGGCCGGTACCAGTTCGAAGGCAACGCCGGAGGCGAGGTTCTCACCTGCACCCCTCCGAAGTCGTTTTCGGCGACCTGGGAATTCGGTGGCGGCATGAGCTGGATCGAGGTGTCGATCATCCCCGAACCCGGGGACTGCGCCCGTTTCGAGCTTTCGCACATCGCTCACGCCGAGGGCGACCACTGGGAGACGTACGGCCCCGGTGCCGTCGGCATCGGCTGGGATCAGGCGCTCCTCGGTCTCGGACTGCACCTCGATTCGGGTGCTGCGGTCGATCCCGCCGAGTTCGAGAAGTGGTCTCTCTCGCCCCAGGGGCTGAGCTATGTTCGGGAAGCCGGAAACGGCTGGTGCGACGCCGACGTGGCTGCAGGAACCGACCCGGAGGCGGCTCGCGAGCGGGCCGATCGCACGATCGCCTTCTACTCCGGGGAGTGAGCGGCCTGTGACAGGTGCCATGCCGGCGCGGTAGTTTGGTGTAACTCCAATTTCTACTCACCGGTAGGGGTGCAACATGCCTGCTCCGAACGCTGCGACCTTCGCGCGGCTCGCGGACCTCATCGCGATCGACGACGCCTCCGACAGGCCCACGCGTCCCGTCGTCGAGGCCTTCACAGGCCGCGAGATCGCGACGGTGCCCGTCGGCACAGCCGACGACGCGAAGGCCGCGGTCGACCGCGCGCGCAAGGCCCAGGTCGCGTGGGCGCAGACGCCCGTTGCAGAACGCGCCGAGATCTTCCATCGCTATCGAGACCTGCTGATCTCGAAACGCGACCAGCTGATGGACATGGCACAGGCCGAAACCGGTAAGTCCAGAGCGTCGGCGCAGGAAGAAGTGCTCGATATCGCGATGACCGCGCGGTACTACGCGCGCACCGCCGCGAAACTGCTGCGCCCTCGTCGTGCCACGGGCATGCTTCCGGTCCTGACGAAAACCACGGTCAGGCACCATCCCAAAGGCGTCGTCGGGGTCATCGCACCCTGGAACTACCCGATGACCCTCGCGGTCTCCGACGCGATTCCGGCACTGCTCGCCGGCAACGCCGTGGTGCTCAAGCCCGACAGTCAGACCCCGTACTGCGCCCTCGCAGTCGCCGATCTGCTGTACGAGGCGGGACTGCCGCGCGACGTCTTCGCCGTCGTCCCCGGGCCGGGTTCGGTGGTCGGCACCGCCCTCGTCGAGAACACCGACTACCTGATGTTCACGGGTTCCTCGCAGACCGGGCGTCTACTCGCCGAACAGGCCGGACGACGTCTCATCGGCTTCTCCGCCGAACTCGGTGGCAAGAACCCCATGATCGTCACCGAAGGCGCGAACCTGCGTGAGGTCACCGAGGCTGCGATGCGCGCGTGCTTCTCGAACTCCGGCCAGCTGTGCATCTCGATCGAGCGGATCTACGTCGAGAAGTCGATCGCGCCCGAGTTCGTGCGGATGTTCGGCGATCGTGTGCGCAAGGTCGCGCTCGGTGCGAGCTACGACTTCGGCGCCGAAATGGGGTCGCTCGTCAACGAAACCCAGGTCGAGACCGTGTCCGGGCACGTGGACGACGCAGTCGCCAAGGGTGCGACCGTCGTCGCCGGTGGTAGAGCGCGCCCCGATCTGGGCCCGTTGTTCTACGAACCGACCGTCCTGACCGACGTTCCCGAGAATGCCGAGTGCTACGCCGACGAGACGTTCGGGCCGCTCGTGTCGGTGTATCCGGTGGACGACGTCGACGAGGCGATCCGTCGTGCCAACGACACCGAGTACGGCCTCAACGCGTCGGTGTGGGCGGCCACCAAGGCACAGGGCGAGGCGATCGCCGCACGCATCCACGCGGGCACCGTCAACGTCGACGAAGGCTATGCACCGGCGTGGGGCAGCACCGATGCGCCGATGGGCGGCATGGGCATCTCCGGTGTGGGCCGGCGACACGGCGCTGACGGTCTGCTCAAGTACACCGAAGCGCAGACCATCGCGACCACGCGCCTGCTGAACCTCGATGGGCCCCGCGGCCTGCCGAAGAAGGCGTGGGCGAAGATGCTGGCGCCGTTCGTCGCTGCCATGAAGTGGCTGCCCGGGCGCTGAGCGCGCAGTGTTGCCAGCCGCTGAGCGCGCAGTGTTGCCAGCCGCTGAGCGCGAGGTGCGGTCGGCTTCAGGATTTCTCGACCGACGTCTTCCGCTCGATGCTCGTCGCAAGCGGTTTTTCGATTACGAAGAACAGGCACACCGCTGCGACGAGCGCGAGCGGAGCGATCGCGAGGTAGATCGGGGTGAGTGCCTCGTTGTACGACTCGACGACCGCCAGGTGCAGCGAGTCGGGCAGACCCTGCACGATGGCCGGGGTGAGGGAGTCGGCGTGGATCCCGGCGTCTGCTGCGTCGGGGATCCGCTCGGTGATCAGCGTGGCCACGCGGGTGGTGAACACGCTGCCGACCACACCGACGCCGAGTGTCGCGCCGATCTGCCGGAAGTAGTTGTTGCTGGCCGTGGCGGTGCCGACCTCCTCGATGGGGAAGGAGTTCTGCACGACGAGGACCAGCAGCTGCATCGAGGTGCCCAGGCCCAGACCGAGGAGCGCGACGAAGCAGCCGAGCAGCCACAGCGGGCTGTCGACGGTGAGCGTCGACAGCGCGACCATGGCCGCTGCTACAAGAATCGCGCCGACGATCGGCCAATTCTTGTAGCGCCCGGTGCGGGTCACGTATCGGCCGATGAGCGTGGAGGTGACGAACAGTGTGCCCATCATCGGGAGCATCATCAGTCCTGCAGCGGTAGCTCCCATGCCTGCCACCATCTGCAGATAGGTGGGCATGTAGGACGCCACGCCGAACAGTGAGACGCTGATGAGAAGTGCTGCCAGGGTGCACAGATTGAAGTTGCGGTCGCGGAACAGGTGCAGCGGGATGACGGGTTCCGCGGTGCGCGATTCGATGAACAGGAACAGTCCCGCCGCCACGACGGTCGCGGCGATCATCGCGAGAACGGTCGGCGACGACCACGCGAACTGTGCACCGCCCAAGGTGGCGACCAACACGAGAAGTGTTGTCGCGACGGACAGGACGGCCATTCCGGCGACGTCGATCCGGGGACGCGCCCGTCGTCGCTCGGGTAGACGCAGGAAGAATGCCGCGGCCAGGAGCGCGAGCAGCCCGATCGGGATGTTGAGCCAGAACACCCAGCGCCAGCCGGGGCCCTCGGTGAAGAATCCGCCCAGCAGTGGGCCGCTCACCGACGACAGCGCGAAGACGCTGCTCATGATGCCCATGTACTTGCCGCGCTCGCGGGCGGGGATGACGTCGGCGATCGTCGCCTGAGAGAGGATCATCAGCCCGCCGCCGCCGAGCCCCTGGATGGCGCGGCCGGCGATGAGCCAGATGATGTCCGGAGCAACGGCGCTGACCACCGATCCGGCGACGAAGATCGAAATGGCAACCATCAGAATCGGTTTGCGGCCGAGGAGGTCGCCGAGTTTGCCGTAGATCGGCATCATGATCGTCGACGCGAGGATGTAGGCGGTGATGACCCACAGCATCAGGTCGGCGCCGTGCAGTTCGCCGACGATGGTGGGCAGTGCCGGGTTGAGAACGGTCTGGCTCAGTGATGCAGAGAGCATCGCCAGCAGCAGCCCCGCGAAGATGAATCCGATGCGGACGGGAGGCGCCGACGTGCCTTGTTCGCTTGTCGAGGTATCCGCCGTCATGGTCTTGTCACGTTCCTGAACTGCGCACATTTCCGTCGCAGGAGCGCATCGGCATCGGTTTCCTCGAGGTCTGCGCGCGCGAGAATCGGGCGCATCGCCGCCCGCATCACGGCGCCCGCGACGGTGACGACCATCTGCGCTGCTTCTTCGGCGGATTCGTCGGGATGGGCCGAGGTCCATCCCTCGGATGCGACGAGTCGTTCGGTGACGAACTCGGCGACGAGCGCCTGCACGTCGTCGATGTACCGGAAGCGCCGGCGGGCGAGTTCGGGGTGGCGTTCCATCAGGTCGGAGTATTCGGCCTGCGTGATCTGTTTGTGGTTGGTGGTGCGGAAGACGGTGAGAAGGAGAATTGCGACCTTCTCGACGAGGTCGTCGCCGGGTTCGATTCTGAACTCGTCGACGACGGTGTCGCTGATGACGGCGGCACGCAGGCCGAGTACAGCGTCTTCCTTCGACTTGAAGTAGTTGAAGAACGTGCGTGGCGAGACGTAGGCGGCGTCGGCGATCGCTTCGATGGTGATGTCCGACAGGTGGTCGTGCGTCGCGGCTGCGTTCGCGGCGGCGAGGTGGATGGCCGTCCACGTGCGGGCACGCTTACGTTCGCGGTGCGACACCTGGTCGGTTGCAGTCATGAATATTTACATTATGGCAACTACCGAGGGATGCAAATCGGATTCTTGCTTTCGGTCTCTACCGAGCTTGTGCCGGTGAGCTGGCGTGGGTATCTCTGCCGACGGCCTTCAGCCGCCCTGGTGTCGGACGACGGAGTGCTCGAGTTTGCGCAACAACTGAACAAGCTCGGCCTGGTCGTCTGCCGACATGCCGGAGAGCATGCGGGTTTCGTTCTCGAAATGAGCGACCGCGACCTCGTCGATGAGTTTCTTGCCTGTTTCGGTGAGCTCGGCGTGCACGATGCGCCGATCGTCGGCGTCGCGCTCACGTCGTACCAAACCCGCCTTCTCGAGACGGTCGATGCGGAGTGTGACGCCGCCGGTGGTCACCAGTGAACTCTCGGCGAGTTGCCCGGGGGTCATCCGGTAGGGCTTGCCCGAACGGCGCAACGCCGCAAGGACGTCGAACGAGGCCATGTTCAGGTCGTACTCGTCGAAGATCCGCCCGATGGTGCTCTGATAGCGCAGGTAGGTGCGGTGAAGGCGTCCGAGGGTCTCGAGGGGTGTGACGTCGAGGCCGGGCCATTCGCGGGTCCACTGGCCCACGATGTCGTCGACGGCATCATGGTCGGGAACAGTGTCGCGCCCCACGCAGGCCTCCTCTGTTGAGCGCCGAAGAATTGTTCACGATACGGCCTGCGCGGCCCGCGCGGGGATGTCAGGGATCAGCGTGGTGCTGTGGCGATTGCGTCGATCTCGACGGTCGCGCCGTACGGAAGCGCACTCACCTCGACGAAGGTCCGGGCCGGGCGCGGTTCGGCGAAGAGACGCTCGAACTGGCGGTTGGCTTCCTCTCTCAGCGACAGGTCGGTGACGAAGTAGGTGAGCTTGACGACGTCGGAGAGCTTCCCGCCTACCACGGCGAGCCGGTCGGTCATGCGGTCGATGGCGGCGTCGAGGGCTTCGGTGCGGCCCTCGACGGCGACACCGTCGGGATCGATGGACAGCGCACCGGAGACGAAGACGAGACCTCCTGCGACGTACGCCGGGCTGTACGGATGGTGGGCGCTGACGGAGGTGAGTGACATCGGTGATCGCTCCTGGGGTCGAGTCGCGGTTCGCCAACTATCTCAGTGCTGAATGTTTTCTGTGAAGTGGCGTGCTCACTCCGATACGGACACATCCGCCGCGTCGTCGTAGAAACACACGTGCCCGGCGATCGGCTCCATCCCGGCGAGCGGCTCCTCGTACGACCACGCGACGTTCTCGGCCGGCTGCTGTCCTGAGAACGACTGCCCCGAGAACGATTGCGCCGAGAACGACCAGTACCGGGCCGTGCCTTTGTACGGACATCCCGTACGCAACACCGACTCCTCGAGCTGGGAGAAGTCCACATCGGCGGGGGGAATGTAGTAGCGCGTCGGCAGTCCGGTCTCGAACACCAACACAGGTGTGCGGGTTTCGGCGACGACCGAATCTCCCACCGTGACGCGGACGTGGCGGGAACTCGGGAGTGCGTCGACACGGTGGTGCGGGTCGCGCGGATGGGTGAACACCTCGGCCTCCTCCTCGAACCAGTGCTCGTCCTCGTCGATGTGGACCGTGTCGCCCGGCTCGGGTTCACCCTGCCGGAACCACGCGAACGCCAACCGGTCGTCGAGACCGTCGATGTCCAGCTGGAACACCGGTGAGTACGCACGCCGGTCATCGACGACGATGTCGTACCACTGCCACACGTCCGGGCGGCTGCGGCTCGGCGACAGCGATGCGGACAGCAGATCGAAACGCACGTCGTCGCGCGGGAACGCATAGAACGGCACGGGTTTGCCCGGTGCCCACACCAGCACCGCGCGGGTGCTGTCCACGACCGTCCGCCCGAACCACTTCCCCCGGATCCGGCGCTCGCAGGGTTCGTACAGGTAATCGTCGGATTCGAGGGTGGGCCGGGGTGCGGCGATCTTGCGGGCAGACATACATCGACCGTATCGCGCATGAACACGACGCGGCCGTATCCTGCGCCGTCCTGGCGAGGCGATCTGCGGGATACGCTACTCGGCGATGATCGACGACCCGCTCGAACTCGTCCGGACACTGGTGGGAGTCACCGCGCTCGCCGCCGTGGCCACCGCTGTCCTGTGGGCGTTCGGTGTTCCGCACCGATTTGCGCCGGTGTACGCAATCGCGCGCGGCACAGTGCAACTCGCATTCGTTGCCCTCGTGCTCACGGGAGTCATCGCCGACGCCCGGTGGGTCGCGCTGGTGCTCGCGGTCATGTTCGGTGTGGCGCTGTGGACCGCGTCGCGCCGGGTCGGGCGAGGACGTGCGACGACCGTGATGGTCGGTGTCGCCATGGCCCTCGGAATCGGCACCGCACTCGCGATCGTGTTCGTCAGCGGAGCCATCGAGCTCACACCTCGATATGCACTGGCACTCGGCGGAATCGTAATCGGTGGTGCGATGACGGTCGCGAGCCTGACGGGTCGCCGGTTCACCGAGATCGTCGACGACCGGTGGACGGAGGTCGAAGGGTGGCTCGCGCTCGGCGCGACCATGCGGCAGGCGACGCTCGACCACGCCCGGCTCGCGGTGCGGGCGGCGCTGATCCCGTCCCTCGACCAGACGAAGACCACCGGACTGGTGACACTGCCGGGGGCCTTCGTCGGCGCGATCTTCGGCGGGCTGTCGCCCCTCGAGGCCGGTCGTTTCCAGGTGGTGGTGCTCGCGGCGATCATGGCGGCCGGATCGATCACCGCGGTGGTGCTCGCGATCGGCCTCGGACGTCTGCGGGTGCGTCCGAGGCCCGAGGAGTGAGCTGCGGTATGAATTGAGGTCGACGTCGACTTCGATGGAGGCATGGGAATGCTGCTCGTAGCCAACCGCGGTGAGATCGCCCTACGGATCATCCGCACGGCGACCGAACTCGGCCTCGACACCGTCGCCGTGTACGCCGAGGACGACGCAGGAAGCCCGCACGTCGCGGCCGCCTCCAGGTCCGTTCCCCTCGTAGGCTCCGGTCCGGCCGCGTATCTCGCCCAGGACGCGATCCTCCGCATCGCCCGCGACACGGACTGCACTCTCGTGCATCCCGGATACGGCTTCCTCAGCGAGAACGCCGCGTTCGCGGACCGCTGCGCCGAAGCGGGGGTGACGTTCGTCGGTCCCGATCCCGACGCGCTGCGGACCTTCGGCGACAAGAAGTCCGCCCGCGCCGCCGCGGCACGCCTGGGCATTCCCGTGGTGCCGGCGTCCGGCACGGGCGATGACTCGGACTCCGTGACTCAGGACTCCGTGGCTCTGGACTCCGTGGCTCTGGAGGACTTCCTCGCACAGAATCCCGACGGCATCGTCATCAAGGCTCTCGCCGGGGGCGGCGGGCGCGGCATGCGGATCGTGCGCAGTGCCGACGACCTCGACGACGCGCACCGATCCGCCGCCGCCGAAGCGCTCGGTGCATTCGGCGACGACCGTCTCTACGCCGAAGCGCTCGTCGTGCAGGCCCGACACATCGAGGTGCAGATCGTCGCCGCATCCGACGGCGTGGGCGGCACCGTGGTGCGTGCACTCGGCGACCGTGACTGCAGCGTGCAGCGACGCCATCAGAAGCTCGTCGAGATCGCCCCCGCCCCCGCACTGAGCAAACAACTGCGCCGCGACCTGCATGTCGCGGCTGCTCGCCTCGGTGTCGGTACGCACTTGCGTGGGGTGGCGACGGTCGAGTTCCTCGTGACCGACGCCGGGATGGTGTTCCTCGAGGTGAACCCGCGGATCCAGGTGGAACACACCGTCACCGAGGAGGTCACCGGGATCGACCTCGTGGCCGTGCAGATCGCGGTGGCGCGAGGTGCCCTGTTCGACGAACTCGACCTACCCGACGGCATCACGGCGGACTCGCACGGTGTTGCCGGAGTGCCCACCCGTGTACGCGGTGTGGCCGTGCAGGCACGCGTCAACACCGAAACGCTGCGTCACGACGGCCGGACCGTCCCCTCGACGGGGCTCCTGTCTGTCTTCACCCCACCATCCGGTCCCGGGATCCGGGTCGACACGCACGGCCGTCCGGGACTCGAGGCGGGTGCCCGCTACGATTCGCTGCTCGCGAAGGTCATCGCGCACGTGCGGGTTTCCGATATGGGAGTCGCGTTCCGGAAACTCGATGCCGCGCTCGGTGAGTTCGTCGTCGACGGGGTCGCCACCAACCGCGACGTCCTCCGGAAAATTCTGACCGACAAAGAGTTCCGGTCGGGTCCGGTCACCACGTCGTGGTTCGATGAGCGCCTCGCCGAATTCGTCGAGCCGCACGCGGCAACCTCGGTTCCGGCTCGAGCCCCTGAGCTGCACGCCGGTGAGCATGCGTTGCGCGCCGACATGGTCGGCACCGTCGTCGAGTCGGCCGCAGAGGGTGACACCGTGCCGGTCGGTGCGCCCATCGTGATCCTCGATGCGATGAAGATGCAGCATGCGATCACCGCGTCGGGCTCGGCCACCGTGATCCGGATGCTCGTGCGACCCGGGCAGACCGTGCAGCCCGGAACGGTGGTCGCCGTGATCCAAACCGAAGGCGATACCGGAACCGATCACGCCGCAGCCGCATTCGACCTCGATGCCGAACGGGCCGATCTCGACGAGATCCGCGCGCGGCACGCCGTCACCCTCGACGACGCCCGTCCCGACACGGTGTCTCGACGGCACGGCCGCGGGCGCCGCACCGCGCGCGAGAACATCACGGACCTCGTCGACACCGACAGCTTCGTCGAATACGGCGGGCTCGTCCTCGCCGCGCAACGTGGCCGTCGCAGCGAAGAGGATCTGATCGAGAACACCCCGGCCGACGGTCTCGTCGGGGGTGCGGCACGTATCGGCGGTGCCGACGCGGTGGTGATGTCCTACGACTACACCGTGCTCGCAGGAACCCAAGGCCGGTACAACCACAGCAAGACCGATCGGCTCCTCGAACTCGCTGCGCGCCGCGAGGTGCCGCTGGTGCTGTTCGCGGAGGGCGGTGGTGGACGCCCGGGTGATGTCGATGCGGCGCACGGCGCGGGCTTGGATCTGTCGACGTTCCGGTCGATGGCGGCCCTGCGCGGTCGCGTGCCCACCGTAGCGGTGGTGTCGGGTCGGTGTTTCGCCGGCAACGCTGCACTCGCCGGCGTCTGCGACGTGCTCATCGCGACACCCGACGCCAACATCGGGATGGGCGGGCCCGCGATGATCGAGGGCGGCGGACTCGGAGTTCACCGGCCCGAGGACATCGGTCCGATCGACGTACAACGCCGCAACGGTGTGGTTCACCTCGCCGCGCGCGACGAAGAGCACGCAGTCGCGCTGGCCCGGAAATACCTGTCGTACTTCACCACCCCGGGAACCGATTTCGAGGCCCCGGACCCGCGTCTCCCGCGACACGTGGTTCCCGAGAATCGGCTTCGCTCCTACGACGTTCGTGCTGCGCTCACCGCGGTCGCCGATGTCGATTCGGTGCTCGAATTACGCCCGGACTACGGAATCGGTATCGTCACCGCCCTCGTGCGGGTCGAGGGCCGGGCCTACGGCATGCTCGCCAACAGCAGCCACCACCTCGGAGGTGCGATCGATGCGGAAGCCGCCGACAAGGCCGCAGACTTCCTCGAACTGTGCGAAGAACACCGCCTTCCCGTTGTGAGCCTGTGCGACACGCCGGGTTTCATGGTCGGACCGGAATCGGAGAAGCAGGCGACGGTGCGACGATTCGGCCGTTTCTTCATCGCGGGTGCGCGAATGACGGTGCCGTTCGGCACGATCATCCTCCGCAAGGGATACGGTCTCGGCGCCATGGCGATGGCCGGGGGGTCGTTCCACACACCGCAGTTCACGATTGCGTGGCCCACCGGCGAGATCGGCGGCATGGGACTCGAAGGTGCGGTGCGGCTCGGCTTCCGCAAGGAACTCGATGCCTCGCCGACCCCCGAGGCCCGTGAGGAACTGTTCGACGAGCTGGTCGCGGCGGCATACCAGCGGGGCAAGGCACTGCAGGCGGCGACGATCTTCGAACTCGACGACGTCATCGACCCCGCCGACACGCGAACGTGGATTTCACGGCTGCGATAGGGGTATCCGTTTCGTATGGTCACCTATCCCGGGGCTCAGGAATATCTCCCTGACACTCTCGACCTTCTCTCGCTTGCGACCGCATCCCGGGGATGCCGCGGCTGCGATCTGTTCAAGGCCGCCGAGCGCACCGTCTTCGGTGCCGGACCCGACGACGCGCGCATGATGTTGGTCGGCGAACAACCCGGGAACGAGGAGGATCTGTCGGGGGAGCCGTTCGTCGGCCCTGCAGGGCGGTTGCTGGACAAGGCGCTCGAAGACGCGGGCATCGACCGGGAAACCGTGTACGTCACCAATGCCGTCAAGCATTTCCGATTCGATCGGGCGGCGGGCGGGAAGAGGCGCATCCACAAGAAGCCGTCGGGCGGACAGATCACCGCGTGCCGGCCGTGGCTCGTCGCCGAACTCGACGTGGTGCGCCCTGACATCGTGGTGTGTCTCGGTGCGACGGCGGCGCAGGCGCTGATCGGGAAGAATTTCAAGCTCACCGAGCATCGCGGCGAGGTGATGCAGCTCGGTGACGATCTGCGCGGCAGCGACCTGCTCGGCAGGGTCGACCCAGCGGTGGTCGCCACCATCCATCCGTCGGCGGCACTGCGGGCCCGGGTGGACCGAGAGGAGGCGTTCGAGTCTCTCGTGCGCGATCTGCAGCGCGCGGCCGGGTTGCTCTGACCGTCCTCTACGCGGTGGTGGCGAGTGCCGCTGCCAACCCGAACGCCACCGACATCACGGACACCTCGATCACGGCATTGCGCAGGGAGACATCCGCGGTGGTCCGGTGGGTACCCGCCGCGGGCACCCATGTTCGTCGCCAGATCCACGCGAGCCCGAGCAGGGCGACGAGAAGCACGATTTTCGCGAGCACGAGGCGGCCGTAACCGGAGTCGACGAGCGCGGACACCGACCCGAGGCGCACGACCGCGTTGACGACACCGGTCGCCCCGAGCACCACGACGCACTTCGTCGCGAGCTCCGAATAGCGCGGCAACAGCCGAGCCCAGGCCCCTCGACCTCGGACCAGCAGGGCGAGCGCGGTGAGCACTCCCAGCCAGAGGGCGGCCGCGAGGACGTGCGCCGCGTCGAGCAGCGACCCGAACGCCTGCTGCGACATGTGCCCCGTGACGGGTCGCGCGACGAGAGCGAGGGCCGCCGCGACGAGCACCGGCACGGTCGACCACGACGCCTCGCGCCGGTAGGCGAGCGCTGCCGCGACGGTGAGCGCGGCGACGCACACCCACGCGGCGGCCGCGACCCGGCCCGACCCGGCTGTGCCGAGGTATTCGGCGAAGAGTCCGGCGCTGAGCCGGGCCACGGGGACGTCGACCGTCGCGGCGGCTTCGAGGACGAGCTGAACGGTTTCGAGCAGTAGCCACACCCCACCGAGGACGGTGGTCGCGCGCCACACGTCGCCGGTGGACACATCGGGGCGCGGCATGCTGCGCATCATCACAGCGAGTGCGGCGACGCCGAGCACGGTCGACCCCACTCCCAGCGACAGTGCGCGTATCCACGCCGACAGCTCCGGCGCGGCCAGCAGCATGCCGAGCGCGACCCCGGAGACGGCGCCGGCGGCGGCTCCGAGGAGCCACCGCCGGCGCACTTTCTGCACGGTTGTCAGGCCTTCGGCTTGCGCAACACGAACCACAACGCAGCCGCGACCACGACCACACCGGCCACGACGAACCACCAGACGGCGGGGCCGCCGCCGTTGTCGATGGTGCCGTCCGATGCAGGCGCGGTGTCGCCGCCGGCCGCAGCCTCACCGGGGGTGCCGGTGCCCTCCTGGGTGAGGGTGAAGGTGCGGGTCCCGCTGACGGGATGCCCGTCGGCGGACGTCACGCGGTAGGCGATCGTGTACTCGCCGACCGGGCCGAGTCCGTCGAGTCCGACGCTGACGGTCGATCCGTCGACCATCGGGTCGCCCGTGGACCACAGGTTGCCGTCGGGACCGACCACGGTGATCGCTGCGAACTGCTCCTGCAGCGCTTCGTTGAATGTCACGTCGACCCGCTCGGGTGCTTCCGCGATCTGTTCGCCCTGTTCGGGAGTGCTGCCGATGACGACGGAGTGCGCCGCGGCGGGGCCCGACGCGAGCATCAGGGCGCCGGCGAGGGTCAGGAGAACGGTGACGAGACGCTTCATGCTCGCCGTCCCCGGATCACTGCGCCGAGCCCGAGTGCGGCTCCGAGCGCGCCGAGGACCAGGCCGATACCGCCGAGCCAGCGTGCTGTGTTGTCGGTGGTGCTGCCCGACTCGGCCGCTAATTCGGTGTCGGTGCCCGTCTCGGCACTCGCGCCGTGCCCGTGCCCGTCGCCGCTGCTCGCAGCGAGAGTGAGGGTGGGTGCGGGCTTCTCCGGTTCCTCGTCACCGGTCGCGATCTGATCCCACGCGACGACCTCGCCGTCGCCGTAGGTCTGGGTGGCAGGGAACGCGACTTCCTCTTCCTCCGGGAGCGGCCCGGCGGAGAGCACGAACTGCTGGAACTGGCCGGGACCCACCTCGATGCCGGGGTCGGCGGTCCAGGTGACCGAGGTTGCGAGCTGGGATTCGGGATTCGTCTCGACGGTCGCCGTCCAGCCGGGCAGCGGCTCCGTGCGAGCGGACCGCAGACCGGGCAGTTCGACGGTGAGAGCCGTGGTACCGGCGGTCTCGGATTCGGTGGGGACGCGGAACGTCAGGACGGAGTAGCCGCCCTGCTCGGCGCCCGGCGCCACCACGGAGACGTGCGCAGCGGCAATGCCGGAACCGGTCAGCAGCAGCGCCGCGGTGGCGCCGGAGCCGACGAGGACCCGGGTGAGGGTGTTCTTCATGAAGATGTAGGTGCTTTCTCGAGCAGTAGGAATCAGGACACGGCCGGCGGTGCTGCCGGTGGGCCTCGTCGAGAAATGCTGGAGGCGAGGGGCCTCGAGATGTACGGATCGGTATCGACAGCCGGGATGAGGAACGCGGGTGCGGGAACCGTGGGACGCCACGGCCGGATACGCCGCACCACCGAGGTACACGCGGTGTAGAGGCGGTCGGCGATGCCGATCAACAGGGCGCATCCGACGACGGCGACGGTATGCGCGACCAGCATCGACGCGGAGATGTGCAGGTGCCCGTCCGTCAATGTGGACAGGACGATGTGGGTGCCGAGCTGGCCTGCGGCAAGCAACGCGACCGGCGACGTCCCCGGACGCCCGGCACCCACGATGCCGACCCCGACGGCAACCGCCGTCAGCAACGCCACGGCCGGGTTCGTCGGTACCGAACCTCCGGCCGCGCCGTGCGCTGCGACGGCGAGCGCCGCGGTGGAAACCCCCGCGGTGCCGCCGAGCAGGGTCGGATTCGTTTTCATCGGTGTGTCAGCGCACACCGAGGCGGGCAAGCAGATCCGCCTCGATTCCGTCGAGCTCGTGGCCGATGGAGGCGTGTGCGGCCTTGCGGCGCGCGGCAGGCATCTGTTCGGCAGCGGACACCGCCGCGGTCAGGTCGGTGAGACGCCCGCGGATGGCCTCCGCGAACTTCTTCGTCTCGGCGTCCTTGGGATGCAGTTCCACGGTCTTCGTGACCGACTGCTCGGCCGCCGCGATGCGTGCGCTGAGCCGCGCACCGTGACCGGTGAACTGGCCGAGCTGCTCGACGCCGACACCGAGTTTCTGGGCGCGGCGGACATCGAGCTGCCCGCGCACCGCCGTCGCGGCCTGGTAGACGAGGGGAGCGAGCACAGGTATGAGCAGGCGCGCGACCCCGAGGTAGCGGCGGATCTTCGCCGCGGTCAGCCCCTGGTTCTCCGCGGCCTTCTTCTGCGCCTTGAGCGTGGCGATCTGCTCTTTTTCAACCTTGGCCTGCGACTTCACAAGCTCGTGGTCGAGTTTGGTCTGCGATTTCGCGAGTTTCTTCGCGAGCTTTTCCTGGGACTTCGCTGTGCGCCGATCGCTCTTGAACTGGTTCTTTGCTCCGAGCCTGGCTTCGAGCTCCGCCTTGTGCTTGAGTGCCTTTGCCTCCGCCTTGCGGGTGGCACGCCGCTTCCGCCGTGTGAACAACCCCATCGAACAGCACCCTCCATTCGGTACGACCGCAGCGCGCCCGCGCTCGTCGGCAAGCCTAACGTGACGGTGCTGCTTCGAGGCGCCGCACGTCGAGCGAATACGCTGGACAGTTGTGGAGGCGACAGGTAAGCAGCGACGCAGGCCCGTCTCGATCGAGGCGAGCGCGTTGACGCGGTGCCGCCACCGGGTGTTTCTCGATGCCACGTTCCCCGAGGAGTTGTCCGGGGCACCCAAGAATCCGGGCGCTGCGCAACGTCAGGAAGCCGCCGCGGCGCACCGCGACGCGATCCGGCAGCGGATGTTCGACGCCGACCCGGAGGGGTGGGTGCACATCGCTCCGGAAGGGACCATGTCGCAGCGCGCCGACCGGACCCTCGAGGCGTGCCGGTCCGGCGCCGACCGCATCTGGGGTGCGGTCCTGCCCGTCGAACCCGATACCGGCCGCCGGGGCCGATCCGAGATCCTGCTCCGCGATGCGCAGCGCGGCGGCTACATCCCCGTGATCGTCGTCAACCACAAAGTCACCGACCCGGGCCGAGGCGCGACCACCACCGACCTGTTCCGGTGGGCGCCCGCGGTCGACGAGAACCGCAAGGTACGGGCACACTCGAGCGATCAGATGCGTGTCGCCCATCTGTACCGGATGCTCGAACGGCATGGGCTGGCCAGTCCCGCGCAGGTGGCGGGGGCGATCGGATACAACGCCGACTGCATCCTCGTCCACGATCTGAGCGCCGTCCTCGACGACTACGACGCGCGGCTCGCCGACCGTCTCGAGATCGCGCGCGGCAACGTGCCGACCGTGCCGTCGCAGATCGGGGAGTGCCGTACCTGCCCGTGGTGGGAGCGGTGCAGTTCGGAGTTGGCCGAGCGGCACGACGTGTCGCTGGTCGCGCCGGGGCAGCGCGCCGACGTGCTGCGTGAACTCGGTGTCACCACCATCGACGGGCTCGCCGGCTGGACCGGTGCGCAACCCGAGGTGTGGCCGCAGGGGCCGTTCGAGGATGCGGTGGTGATCGCGAAGGCGTGGCTCGCGGGGGCGCCGCTGGTGCGGCGGTACCGCCAGGTGCACGTCGCGCGTGCCGACGTCGAGATCGACGTCGACATGGAGAGCTATCACGAACACGGCGCATATCTGTGGGGGACGCTGCTCAACACGGACGTGCAGTCGGTGTACCGGCCGTTCTCGACGTGGCAGCCGGTACCCACGACCGATGAGGCCCGTTCGTTCGGCGAGTTCTGGACGTGGCTGTCGGCCGAGCGGCGTGCGGCGGAGCGTCGCGGGAAAACCTTTGCTGCCTACTGCTATTCGAGGTCGGCAGAGGACAAGTGGTTGTTGTCGTCGGCGCGGCGTTTTTACGGGTATCCGGGGGTGCCGTCGGAAGCTGAGGTCAAGGAGTTCATTTCGTCGCCGCAGTGGGTGGACATCTACCAGGCGGTGACCGACCAGTTCGTGTGCCCGAACGGCAAGGGTCTGAAGAAGATCGCGCCGATCGCGGGCCATCACTGGCGCGACGACGAAGCCGGCGGGGAAGCATCGATGGCCTGGTACCGGGAGGCCGTCGGTTACGACGGGGGCGAGCCGGTTCTGTTCGAGCGCACGCGGTTGCTCGAGTACAACGAGGACGACGTGATCGCCACCAAGGTGCTGCGTGAGTGGATGAGTGACCGTGCGGTGCTGGATATTCCGCACATCGATGATCTCTGACCCGTGGAAACGATCCCTTTGCGGCGATCGTCGAGCTCGTAGTCTCGCGTCATGCATTCACATCTGATCTTCCATAACCCTCCGGCCCTGTCGCACGAGGTAGTAGTCGAGACGTTGGAGCGGGCGCTCGAGGACCGGGTGCACGAGCCCGAGGCAGCGGACGTCATGGTCGGGACTGCCTTGTATGACGACGATCGAGAGTTTGTCGAGTACTGGTGCATGCAGGTCGGAACGCGGGCAGTGTCCGGCAGCCCGCTGCTGGGACTGGCGGGCCTGTGCCTGGGCACACTGCTCGGCGGTTCGGACAACTCAGCGATGAGGCACTTGCACTGGCACGAGCCCTTGTCGGCGCGCGCTGAGATGAATCCGGCGGACGTGGTCGGTCGTGCGCTCGACGGCCTCGACGACGTCCGATCCTTTCTGCGCCTCCGGCCGGCCTGATCCCGCAGCACGGGCCGGGCGACATCCGTCGTGGTCACGACAGGTGGACGCGCCTAGCGTAGGGCGTCGGCGAGTCTGCCAAGCGCGTCGATGACGGGTGTTCCGAACATCGCTGGATCGTTGTGTTCGAGCCCATGAAGTTCGACGCGTTCGACGAGGTTCCGTGCACTGTCCGCAACCGCTGCGCTCTGCTGGGCCGGCACGATGCTGTCGGAGGTGCCGTAGACGACGGTGATGGGGACATCGAGCTGTGCGACGGTCCCGGCGACCTCGAACCTGTCCTTCAGGACGAAGGTCGGCACGATCCGGTAGTGGTGGCGCGCGACCGATCCGAGGTCCGTGAAGGGCGAGCGTAGAAGCATTCCGGCCGGCGGTGATTCGGCGGCGAGCGCAGTCACGACGGCGCAGCCCAGACTTTCCCCGAAGTACAGCAGTCGATCCGGATCGACGTCGTCTCGGCCGCTCAGGTACTGCAGCGCGGCGCGCGCATCGCGGATTACTCCGTCCTCCGACGGACGACCGGGATTGCCGCCGTACCCGCGGTAATCGACGAGCAGTGTCGAGAATCCCGAGGCGGCGAGGTCGGCGGCGGTCTGTGCGCGCCCGAGCCGGTTCCCGCCATTACCCGGAGCGAGAAGAACCGTGAAGTCGGCGCCCGGCCCGGACGGGTTGCGGCCGGGGACGAACCACGCTCCGAGCTCGAGGCCGTCCGACGTCGTCAGAACCACGTCTTCGGCACCGGGCAGCAGCGTCGCGGCGGCGGGTGGGGGTGATGCGTCGGGCAGGAAGATCAACCGACGTTGCAGCGCCCACACCGCGACACCGGCGACCAGTACGACGACGAGAGCGATCCGCACAACCTCTGTGTAACCGATCGTGCGCGGTTGCGGTAGTGGGTACTACCGAAACCGCGCACCGGCGGCGAAGCTGCCTATCGCGGTGCCATGCGCAGCGCGCCGTCCATGCGGATGGTCTCGCCGTTGAGATAGTCGTGCTCGACGATCATCTGCGCGAGCTGTGCGTACTCGGCGGGCTGCGCGAGCCGCGACGGGAACGGCACACCGGCTTCGAGGCCCTTGCGGTAGTCCTCGGTGACGCCGGCGAGCATCGGGGTGTCGACGATGCCGGGGGCGATGGTGTTGACGCGGATACCGAACTGCGCGAGGTCGCGTGCGGCGGGCACCGTCATGCCGTGCACGCCGCCCTTCGATGCGGAGTACGCGATCTGCCCGATCTGCCCTTCGAACGCGGCGACGGATGCGGTGTTGATGATGACGCCGCGCTGGCCGGAGTCGTCGACGGTGTCGGTCTTGGAGATCGCGTCGGCGGCAAGGCGCATGACGTTGAACGTGCCGAGCAGGTTCACCGTGATGACGGTGCGGAACAGTTCCAGCTCGTGCGGACCGTTCTTGGACAGGATCCGCCCGGCCCAGCCGACACCGGCGCAGTTGACGACGATGCGCAGCGGCACTCCGGATTCGGTGATGCGGGCGACGGCGGCTGCCACCTCGTCACCGCTGGTGACATCGGTGGGAATGAGCGTGACACCGGTGGGTGCGGTGTCGCCGACCCGTTCGATGGACTGCTCGAGATCGAGTCCGAACACCGTGGCCCCGGCATCGGTGAGGCGGCGGGCGGTGGCGGCACCGAGACCCGATGCGGCACCGGTGACCAGCGCGGCAGAACCTTGAATTTCCACAGTCATGACTCCTGTTCCGGGGGACACACGTATCGAGTCGAACGATAGCGCGAGAACTGCCCGGATCACTTGCGCCGCAGCACCGCAGTGCCGATCAGTGCGGCTGCCACACAGGCACCGGCGCCGAGCAGCAACCCGGCGCGCCCACCCCACTGTTCGACGACCCAACCGGCGATGGGACCGCCGATCGCGGTGGAACCGAGGAACGCGACCGCCCACAGCGCCATCACACGCCCGCGCATCTGCGGGGAGGCGGCGAGTTGCAGGGAGCTGTTCGCGCTCGTGGTGAATGTGACGCTCAGGCCGCCGACGATCACCATGAGTGCGATCAGGACCGGCAGGGACGGTGCCGCGGCTGCGACGGCCATGGCGACACCGAAGGCGAGGGCAGCGAACACGAGCGGCTTGATGCCGGTGCGACCCCACGTGGCGACGACGAGGCCGCCCACCACGGAGCCGGCGCCCATCGCGGCGGTGAGGAAGCCGTACGCACCGGCGCCCGCCTCGAAGGTCTGGTCTGCGAGGACGGGAAGTACCACCTGGAATTCGTAGGCGAGACAGCCGACGAGCGCCATCATCGTCAACGGCACTGCCAGGTCCGGCGTGCGGCGCACGTACGCGAGCCCTTCGCGCAACTGGCCGCGGGCTCGCGCCGTCGGGGGAGAGGGGCGCAGCTTCGACACGTCGAGGGTGAGCAGCGAGGTCACCACGGCGACGAAGCTGGCGGCGTTGAGCAGGAAACAGATTCCGATGCCGCCCGCGGCGATGACGAGACCGGCCACCGCGGGGCCGATCATGCGGGAACACGCGGCCAGGGTGGACTGCAGGCTCACCGCGTTGCGCAGGTCCTCGGGCCCGACCATCTCGAGCATGAACGACTGCCGCGCCGGATTCTCGAAGCACTGGTTGAGTCCGAGTGTGAGGGCAAGGACGTAAACGTGCCACAGCTGCACGGCGTCGGTGATGACGAGCAGTCCGAGGATCAGCGCGAGCAGGCCCATCATCGACTGCAGACCGATCATGAGTCTGCGCTTGTCGGATCGGTCGGCGACGACCCCGCCGTACGGGCCGAGCAGCAGCATGGGGACGGTTTGCAGGGCCAGTACGATGCCGATCGCGGTGGCCGATCCGGTCAGTTGCAGGACGAGCCACGATTGCGCGACGATCTGCATCCACGTGCCGACGAGGGAAATCGCCTGGCCGGTGATGTAGCGGCGAAAATTGGGGCCGCGCATCGCGGCGAATGTGGTTCCACGGATATCGGCGAGCACGGTCACGTGCGCGCCTCGTTTCTGCCGCATCCCATGCTGTCGGCGAGGGCCTCGAGTGCGGGGAGCGCGTCGTACAGGGCGTCGACGTGGTGTTCGCTCAGCTCGGTGAGGTGTTCGGTGAACAGGGCGGTACGTCGGATCCGGAGTGTCTCGGCGAGGGCTGCACCGTCGGTGGTGATGTAGGCGAGAACGACGCGCTTGTCGTCGGTGTCGGCGGAACGTGACACGAGCCCGGCGTCTTCGAGCTTGCCGAGCATGCGTGAGCACATCGTGGGGTTCAGGCCTTCGAGGTCGGCGAGTTCGCGTACTCCGACCGTCTTCCGTCGCGCGACCGTGCTGAGCAGGGATGCCTGTGACGGTGTCAGACTGCCTTCGCCGGCAGGCCGGGAGACGCGGCGTGCGATGCGGCCGAGCGCGATGCGGAGTCGGTTCACCTCGTCGGAATCGAATGAATCTCCGCTCATCGGTTCACACCTCCAAGTATTTGCCTATCGGCAAGCATATACCTGGTGATGCAAACGGGTGCCGGTCTGCGTGGAAGGTCACACGTGCGAGGCAGTCACACGTGGGAAGCAGTCACACGTGGGAAGCAGTCACACGTGGGAAGCAGGGGCGGGTTCGGTGCTGTCGGTCTTCCGGGTGCGACGCGTGAACAGGAACATGGCCACCGCCGTGATCACGAGGGTGAGGCCACCGGCGACGGGGCCGACCGCGGGTGCGTCGGGAGCGATCCCGGACCCGAGCATCCATGCGCCGAATGCGAAGAACAGTGCCGAGGCGCCGAAGCGGATCGCGTTCTCCGGCAGGTGTCGACCGAGGACGACGCCTGCGATGATCGCGAGTGCGTCGGCGGCGACCATGCCGACCGTCGACCCGATCCAGACGCCGGCCCAGTCGTTGTCGGTCGAGAGCGTGATGGTCGCGAGCATCGTCTTGTCGCCGAGTTCGGCGAGGAAGAACGCCGAGGTGACGGCCAGGAATGCCGATCGTGTGACGCGGCCTGCCTTGGACTCCTCGTTGTCGTCGAGAGAGTCTCCGCGCAAGGTCCATGCGCCGAACAGCAGGAATGCGACGCCGCCGATGATCGAGATCGCTACCGTCGGAATCGCGACACCGAGATAGTGGCCGACTGCGACCGAGGCGAGGTGCACAGCGGTGGTGGCGAACAGGATGCCCGAGAGCACCACCCACCAGCGGTAGCGCAGCGCGAACGTCATGGCCATCAGCTGAGATTTGTCGCCGAGTTCGGCGATGAAGATGACTGCGAAACTCAGGACGACTGCGGACCACATCAGCGGCTCTCCTCCTCTACGTGTGGAGGAAATGGGCTTCCTCCGGACGCCGGACGCGTGGTGCGTCGACGACCGAAGGTCTCGCCCACCGGAGGCCATCCGGTTCGCCGTGCCGGGCCGATGGCGGCCAGTGTGTCGACAGGGCGATTGGGGGCTACTCCCCTTCGCGTACTCGACGTTAGCGTGCTCGAGCCGCCGCTGTAAAGGTAATGCTAAGTTTAGTAGAACCGAACTCTCATTTACGGCATAGCGTCATGCCGCCAGGAGCATGGCCAGAATTGCGGTGTCGGGATCGCTGCCGGGATCTACGTTCACCTTACTGACCAGCGACGTCACGGTCCCGTCGGCCTCGGCCTCCACCCACGCGGCGCGATGGTCGAGCCCGAGATACGGCAACCCGGGCAACAGCACACACCCCGACGCGGCGCCCGCATTCTCGGGCAGCGACGGCGTCGTCTCCGACGGGGGATGCAGCATGATCAGTGCCGGGGGCTGATGCTGCGCGAAGCACCCCGGCTCCACCGCAGTCTCCCCGAGTACCGGCCCAACCGCGAGGACGAGACCGACGGTTCCCGGTTCCGGATCGTCCGGCTGGTCCTCGCGCACCCCGAACACCGTTGAGGTCGGCAGCAGACCCGGCAGCGACGCCACCCGCACGGTCAGCGCGAGCAACTGCGTCCATTCGCGGGTTGTCGAGGGCCACCGTCCGGTCACCACGAACCCGCGTAGCGACCCACCGGAATGAAACGCGGCAATCCCGACCTGATCCCTCATGGCGTCTCTCCGATCACTCGGGGGCGATGAGGGAAGAATGCCCGTTTTTCGGGCTGGCACACAAGAGGCGCCGAGTGCCAGGTGTGTTCGTCAGTCCCGCTGCACACTCACACGGGGACACTCACGCCCGGCACCGTCACACGCAGCCGCACGACGGCCCCGGTGCGTTCACGCGCCGCGATCTCGGGCTGCCAACTCTCCGCGGTGCAGACGAACAGGTCGCGACCGTCGTCTCCACCGAGTGCCACCGCGTACGGATTCGCGATGGCGATACGGTCGGTGATCGTTCCCGCCTGCGACACCCGGATCACCTCGTTGCCGAACGGCGACGCGACCCAGATGGCGTCGTCGCGGTCGATGGCGAGCCCGTCCGGGAACACCGACCGATCGAACTCGATCAGCGTGCGACGGTCGGTGAGGGAGCCGTCGTCGCCCACCGTGAACGCGGTGAGCCTTCCCGGATTCGCGCGGGTCTCGGCGACGACGAGTGTGCCGCCGTCGGCCGTCGCGACCATCCCGTTCGCGAACAACAGGTCGTCGGCGACCGCCCGCACGGTTCCATCCGGTTCGACGAGGGTGAGCACCGCGGGAGTGATCGGATCGGGCGGTCCGCCGGCGTCGCCGTAGTTGCCCACGTATGCGCGGCCGGCACCGTCGACGTACATGTCGTTGAGATGCCAGGTCGCGAGGCCCGACAGATCCGCGTGCGTGGTGAGTGTGCCGTCGGATTCGCGCCGCATCACCGTGCGGGTGTGTCCGACGGCAACGAGCAGGCGCCCGTCGGGAAGGAAACCGAGCCCTGCGGGATGCCCGTCGATGTGGGCGACGACCTCGGACGACCCGGTGGCCGGGTCGAGGCGATACACGTCGTTCGCGTACACATCGGAGAACCACAGGCTGCCGTCGTGCCAGCGTGGACATTCGGGAAAAGCCAGGCCGGAGCACACGGTGTCGAGCGGAGTGGTCATGGCCGCACAGGTTAACGGTCGGCGGGCAGGGATGGTGCCGCGAAACGCCGACGAGGGCCACCCAGCCGGGTGACCCTCGTCCGCATGGTGCCGGTGACTAGACGATCAGGCCGGCGGTCTGGGTGCGTGCGCGCTCGAAGCGAGCCTGCACGTCGGCCCAGTTGACGATGTTCCAGAACGCCTTGACGTAGTCGGCCTTCACGTTCTGGTACTGCAGGTAGAACGCGTGCTCCCACATGTCGAGCATGAGCAGCGGGGTCAGGCCGATGGAGATGTTGCCCTGCTGATCGTAGAGCTGGACGATGATCAGACGCTGTCCGATCGAATCCCATGCCAGGATCGACCAGCCGGAGCCCTGGATGGAGTTCGCGTTCGCGGAGAAGTGCTCGCGGAACTTGTCGAACGAGCCGAATGCGTCGTCGATCGCTGCTCCGAGATCACCCGTCGGCTTGTCGCCACCCTCGGGCGAGAGGTTCTGCCAGAACACCGAGTGGTTGGTGTGGCCACCGAGGTGGAACGCCAGGTCCTTCTCGAGCTTGGTGGCCTGGGCCGCCATGGTGCCGTTCTCGCGGGCCTCGGCCAGCTTCTCGAGAGCGGTGTTCGCGCCCGCGACGTAGGTCGCGTGGTGCTTGTCGTGGTGGAGCTCCATGATCTTCGCCGAAATGTGCGGCTCGAGTGCCGCGTAGTCGTAGGGCAGTTCCGGAAGCGTGTACTCAGCCACGAAGGTTCCCTTCTTTGCGGGCCTGGTGGGCCCGTTCGATTTTTTCCGTGCCTATATGGGTATCCACCCAAACCCATAACTACACGCTGCGCAACATTCGGGCTCGGGCGGGACGCCGGGCCCCACCGACGGCCTGGCGGAACCGGCATGCGCAAAAAACCGACTCGCATCGCTCCTACCTGCACCGACTCGGCCGAACGGGTGCGCGATTGGAGGGAAAGGTGAACGGGACCTTAACATTGCGGGGTGTCTCGGCCGGTGTTCGACGTTCCGACACGCGGAGCCGAGGCACCACGTGTCCAGCTGCCTGGGCTCGACCTACTGAGATTCTTCGCCGCGATCGCGGTCGTGTACTCGCACATCTGCTTCTATCTGATCGATGACCTGGGCACCGGTTGGTGGTTCATCGACGTCGTCCACATCGTGCTGACCCGGGGCGCAGGCCTCAATATGCATCTGTCGTTCGTCGGTGTCGCGGCGTTCATGATGCTCACGGGACTACTCATCACGCGCTCGGCGATACGCCAGCCGCGAGGGCAATTCCTGATCGCTCGTGCGGCGCGGCTCGTCCCGGCCTTCTGGGTGTGCATCCTCGCGGCAATCCTGCTGGTCCGCTTCGGCATCAACGGCATGTTCAGCGGCCACACCACCGTCACCGACGGTGAGGCCGCACTCAGTTTCTTCCTCGGTGCGTTCTTCCTGAAACCGCAGGTCGCGGTTCTCGGCGTAGCGTGGACCCTCGCCGTGCAGATCGTGTTCTATCTGTTCTGCGTGAGTGGCCGGTCGCTGCTGCGTGCCAAGCCCATCGCCATGCCACTGCTCGGGGCGGCCCTGTGCATGCTCGTGATCATCTACAACCTGTACATGCCGGAGCCGTACACAGTGCCGTTCCTGTCGAAGATCGCCGCGACGCTGCCCACCGTGTTCCTCGGGCAGATCGCCTACCTTGCGTGGGCGCGGCTGATCTCCGTCCGCGGCCTGATGGTGGCTCTGATCGCCCAGGTTCAGGTGATCGTTCTCGCCACCGACATGCAGGTGTACTGGGCAGGAAGCCACTATCTGTGGACGATCAGCGTGGTGTTCGCGGTCGTGGTCCTGCTCTCCCGATACGACGGCAGGCTCGGTCGACTGCGTGTCGTGCGCTGGGTCTCGACCCGTAGCTACGCGATCTATCTCGTACACACCCTCGTCATGTACCGGATCTACGAGAACACCGTCGGATTCGTCGGAATGACGGGCGCCGTGATCTGTCTGCTCATCGGCGTCGGGCTGGTGTCCGAGCTCGTGTATCGCGGCGTCGAAGTGCCTGCGGCCCGCTGGATCAGCAATAGGTGGCTCCGGTCGAAGCGGCCCGCCGTCGCGGAAAAGGGCATCGCACGCATTCACGCGTAGCATCGGGTCATGTCCTGGTTCGACGACATCCTCGCCCATGCCGGCTCGAAGTCCCAGATGGTCGCAGCGGAAGAAGCGCTGCCCGGACGACCGGACGCCATGCCGGTCCCGGAGACGCATCACGTCAACGGTCATCGCATCGTCCCGCCCTTCCCCGAAGGTCTCGCCACCGCGGTGGTCGGTATGGGGTGTTTCTGGGGTGCAGAGAAGGAGTTCTGGGAGCTCGACGGCGTGTACTCGACCGCTGCGGGATACGCGGGCGGTTACACCCCCAACCCCACCTACGAAGAAGTCTGTTCGGGTCGTACCGGGCACACCGAAGCCGTGCTGGTCGTCTTCGACCCCGCAGTGATCGACTTCGGGGGGATCCTGAAGCAGTTCTGGGAGAACCACGATCCCACGCAGGGCATGCGACAGGGCAACGATCAAGGAACTCAGTACCGCTCCGCCATCTACACGTTCGACGAATCGCAGATCGAGGTGGCCGAGGCCACCGCAGAATCCTTCGCCGGGCGCCTCGAAGCCGCGGGATTCGGCAAGATCACCACGGAGATCGCGCCGCTCACCCAGTTCTACTACGCAGAGGGCTACCACCAGCAGTACCTTGCAAAGAACCCCAACGGATACTGCCCGGTGCACGCGACCGGCGTGAGTTGCCCGGTCGGGCTCGGAGCGTAGCGACCATCGATGTCGGAGCGTAGCCGCTTTCGATTTCGGAGCGTAAGCAGCGCTGTGCGTCACCGCACAGTGTGAGATGGGTTGGTATTCCTTGAAATTCGCCCGGCCGGCGAGCATTGTGGAGTGCAAGAGTGTCGGCCGGGGGAATGGATCGGGGTACCGAGATGACGTCCACAGCAGGGTTTCTACGGCGCACACGCCGGAGTCTGCGTGGGCGAAGTCCCCTCGTCCGCGGCACCGACCGCGTCGAAGCCCGCATCTTCTCGCTGCTCGTCGCCGCAATGCTCATCATGGTCCCCGTTGCCGGCATCGTCATCGCGAACGTCCAGAGCACGCAGGTCGCGATGGCGCAGCAGCAACTCGCCGAACGCACCATGGTCACCGCCACACTCGATGCAGACCCCATGATGGCCGACGCGGGCTGGGGCGAGTACGCCTACATCGCACCGTCGACTGCTCCCGCCACCTGGGAGTTCCGCGGAGTTGAACACCACGGCGACGTGCAGATCACCGGTTCCGAGGTCGCAGGTGACGAAGTGCAGGTGTGGGTCGACCGCGCAGGTGCTGTGACTTTGCAGCCGATGAGCGTGTCCGCCGCCGAGTTCTCGGCGGTGCTGGCCGGTGTCGCGCTGTACATCTTTGCGTTGATGATCGCCGGCGGCGTGTTCGCCTTGGCCCAGTGGAGCATCGAGCGTGCCCGCAGCCGCGAGTGGAGCCGGGACATCGAAGCGTTCCTCGGCTCCACCAGCAGCCACTGATCTACAGCGTGCGCACTTCGGGCATGACCTCCTGCGCAACCAGTTCCAGGTGGTCGAGATCGGCCAGGTCGAGAATCTGCAGATAGATCCGCTGCGTTCCGATGTTGGCGTAGGTGCGGATCTTCTCCACAACCTCCTCGGGGGTCCCCGCAAGCCCGTTCTCGCGAAGTTCGTCGACCTCACGGCCGATGCGCGCCGCACGACGGGCGATCTCCGCCTCGTCCCGCCCGCAGCACAGCACCAGCGCGTTCGAGAGCGTCAGCTCCGCGGGGTCGCGGTGTGCGTCGCGGCACGCCTGCCGCACCCGGTCGAACAGGGTCGCCGACGCTTCCACCGAATTGAAGGGAACGTTGAATTCGCTCGCGTAGCGGGCCGCCAACGCCGGTGTCCGCTTCTTTCCCGCGCCGCCGATGACCACCGGGATCTTCTGCTGGAAAGGCTTCGGCAGAGCCGGTGAATCCACGATCCGGGTGTGCGTGCCGTCGTACGAGAACTTTTCGCCCACGGGCGTCTCCCACAGGCCTGTGGTGATGGCGAGGGCGTCCTCGAGTCGATCGAAGCGTTCCTTCAACGACGGGAACGGAATGCCGTATGCGGAGTGCTCCTCCTCGAACCAGCCGGCGCCGAGACCGAACTCGACGCGACCGGAACTCATCGCGTCGACCTGCGCGACCGAGATCGCGAGCGGGCCGGGATAACGGAAGGTCGCCGAGGTCACGAGAGTGCCGAGCCGGATCGTCGAGGTGTCGCGGGCAAGGCCGGCGAGCGTGATCCACGCGTCGGTGGGGCCGGGCAGGCCCTCGGTGTTCATTGCGAGGTAGTGGTCGGAGCGGAAGAAAGCGCCGTAGCCGAGTCGTTCGGCGGTCTGCGCGACCGCGAGCAATTCGTCGTAGGTCGCGCCCTGCTGAGGTTCGGTGAAGATCCGTAATTCCATTTCTCGATTGTTTCAGGAACCCACCCGCCCCGAATTGTGAGCGGTCTCGAGCGGTGAATTCCAGCGCCGGCCATCCCTGGGGATAAACCTGTGGAAACTGTGGATAACTCCTGCGCGTAGGCATTGTGGATATTCAGTACGGCCTGCCATGCGGCTGCATCGCATATCGGCGCGTGCCACTATTGGAATCGTGAGTTCTTCCGATGTGCCCACCGTGTCGGTGGACGAGGTTCCCGCCGGGGTGTACGGCAACGACCCGGCAGAGATCTTTTGATGACCGCATATCAGATCTGCGTTCGTTGCGAAAGTCGCTGGCCGGTGTCGTACCAGGCACGACAGTGGTGCCCGTCGTGCCGCGGGTTGCTGCTCTCACCCGTCGACTCCCACGTGGCGGTTCCTCCGAACAGACGGAACTTCCGGTGGGTCGTCCGATCACCGCAGAGCGATCCCGAGAACGGCCCGGCGCCCCGCGCCCCGCAGTCCACGCCGACCCCCGAGTACGCCGAGATGCCGCGGTGGGGACTGCTCGACCGATCGCGAGAACACGACGAGGAACCGACCCGAGCGGAGACTCTCGCCGGACTGGCTCCCACGCTGCTGGCGGGGGCGGCCGCCGTGTTCGGGCTCGCAGCCGTCGCCGAACTGGTCCGGTATGTAGTGCTTCTCGTCAACCGCACGCGGCTGATCGAACCGATCGTCCTTGCCCTGTCCGACTCGGCTGTGTGGGCCACTCAGATCGTCGGTCCGCTCGTCGCGCTCGCTGCCGCGGTCGCGTCGGGTCTACGCCTGATCGAGGTCCGTCGGCACGTGTTCGCCGAGCGAGGCACCTCCGATCCGCGCTCACCGGGATCGGTCTTGTTCGGCGCGGTGGTGCCCGGCGTCAATCTTGCTCTGCCCGGCGTGTTTCTCACCGAGATCGCCGACGACAACCCGCGGATCCTGCGCGCGGTCCGGATCTGGTGGGTGCTGCTCGTGTCGAATGCGGTGCTGTTCGTGTTCGTCCTGTTCTGGCGTCAGCGAGATGCGCTCCAGGCCAAGGCCGACGCGGTGCTGTTGACTGCTGCCCTCGCCGCCCTCGCCGCGGCGGTCGCTGTGGCGGCACTGCACATCCTGCGCTTGTTCGACGGCACCGACCTGTGGGGCCGGCCCCTCGAACACCCCAGGTACACCACGGCCACCGGGCCCGCGTATGCACCGATCGCCGAGATCGTGCCCGTGCCGAAAGCCGAGCCTGTTCAGGAGGAACGGGAGACCGACGCGGAACGGACTCCGGCGGTGACATCGTGACCGAGTTCGCCGTGCCCCGCGTCGTCGCCCACCGTGGTTCGTCCGCAGCCAAGGCGGAACACACTCTCGCCGCGTACGAACTTGCGCTCGAGGAAGGCGCCGACGGTCTCGAATGCGACGTGCGTCTGACCCGCGATGGTCACCTCGTGTGCGTTCACGACCGCACGATCGACCGGACCTCGACGGGGACCGGTGTCGTGAGCGAGATGACGCTCGCGGAACTGTCCGAATTCGACTACGGGAGGCCGGGAGAGCCTGCGAGTCTGCTCACCCTGCGTCAACTGATCGAACTGATGATGGACTTCACGACTGTGCCGGTGAAGTTGTTCGTCGAAACCAAGCACCCGGTGCGGTACGGCGCGCTGGTCGAGACGAAGCTGCTTGCCGAACTGTCGAGGTTCGGATTGGCGACGCCCCCGTCGGCGGACTTCTCCCGGGTTGTGGTGATGTCGTTCGCGGCGTCCGCTGTCTGGCGGATCCGCAGGCAGGCACCGCTACTGCCCACGGTCTTGCTGGGAGAAACATCCCGCTACCTCGGTGGGAGCGCAGCCACCACCGTCGGCGCCACCGCGATCGGCCCCTCCGTCGCGACGTTGCGTGAGCATCGGGATCTCGTCGACAAGGCCGCCCTTGCTGGTCGGGCGACGTACTGCTGGACGGTCGACGAGCCCGCGGACATCGAGTTGTGCCGCACACTTGGTGTCGGCTGGGTGGCCACCAATCACCCCGGGCGTACCAAGGCTCAACTCGACGCAGTGCCCGGCGTGTAGTTTTGCGCCGTGGCGAAGAAGAGCAAGAGAAACAGCGGACCCAAGCCCGGCAGCAATCGCGCGGCCAAGCTCGAGCAGCGCAGGCTCGAACGGGAAGCGGCGTCCGGCGCATCGTCCCGACCGTTCGAGGCCCTCGCTCTCGAACTCGACCTCGTGGCGTTGCGGGAGTTCGTGCCGTCCGCGCTCGTCGACCTTCCGGTCGCAGGTGGCGGACGCCGAGTGGTCGGCGCGACCATCCTCCCGGGCGGTGTCGCGGCGCTCGCGCGCGAGGAAGGCGGAGAGGTCGTCGGATACGTCGGGCTGCAATTGGCGACCTTCGGTCCCGATCCCGCCGGGGAACTCGGCGCAGCAGTCGAGTGGGCCCTCACCGCGGAGCCCGGGACGTCGTTGAAGGTGTCGGAGCCGACCGCGGATTCGGCACGCCTACAGGATCTGCTCGTAGCCGACGAGCTTCCCTCGATCACCGTGCACCAGGATTTCCAGTGGTGGATCCCGGAAGGTGTCGAGGCCGCGCCTGATGTCGCGCAGACGCTGCAGCAGGCCAACGCTGCCGTGATGCCCTCGGCTCGTCTCGACGGCGAGAATCTGGTTGCGGCGTGGTGGGTCGATACCGGAGAGAAGGCGCACCTGCGCTGGATTCGTCCGGAGGACGAGGACGCACTGATGACGGCGCTGTCGCGCGTGCACGCTGCCGGTGGACTGCACCTCGGTGAGGGGTCGCGGTTCGCGGGCTCGTTCCGCACGCACGGCCTGCTGGTGCCCGTGTTCGACCTCGATCGTGAGAAGCATCCCGACGAATGGGTCGCGGCGACCCGCGAACTCGGCGCCCGACTCGATGCGGCGCTGGCCGACGAGTCGCCGCTCACCGTCGCCGAGCGAGGCTCCCGCGACGGCCTGCGCAGCCGCCAGGTCACTCTGCGCTGACCGGCCACCTTCGGACAAGCGAATGGCACACCCGATCGCCTGAGGCGAGCCGGTGTGCCATTCGCTCGGGGGCAGCGAGGCTGGCTAGATGCTGCCGCCTGCGGCCAGCGGGGCGTTGCCGCCCCGCGCCTCGGTCTTCGAGTTGAACTCGCGTGCGACGAAGTCCTCGAGGTTGAAGAGGTTCTCGCCTGCACGATCGGCGACGGTCAGCAGCGTGGTCACGGTCGCGACCTCCTCGACCTGCTCCTGCAGGAACCACTGCATGAACTGCTCACCCAGGTAGTCGCCTTCATCGCGCGCGGTGCGGGCGAGCTCGACGATCTGCTCGGTCACGGCCTTCTCCTGTTCGAGGGCCAGTGCGATCGGCTCGCGGGCGCTCTCGAACATCGACTGGCAGGCGTCGACACCGGTGAGGTCGACGGCGATGTCGCGGTCGAGGAAGTACTGGACGATCATCATGGCGTGGTTGCGTTCTTCGACCGCCTGCGCGTAGAAGTGCTTCGCGAGCTGCGGGAGATCAGCGTTGTCGTAGAAGATCGCGATCGCGATGTACTGATGCGATGCATTGAATTCGTTGCGAATCTGGTCGTGCAGAAGCGAATGGAATTTGGTGCTGCGTGATTCGCCCATTGTTGTCATGTCGACGACGTTAATGCAGGTCAAGGTTAATTACATCCAAGCTTTGGCTAGACTGATTTATCGGAGTATTGCCTAAGCTGGGCCATTTGAGGATTGGCTAACCCAAGATCATCCGGGGTGACCGGGGCATCGAATTCGATGGTTTTTCGACGACCACTGTAAGAGGAATCTAGACCATTCCGTGGGGCAGTGGAGGGGCGCCCGCCCTCTCCGGCGCCTCGCTGAGTTCGCGCTCCACGAACGTCTCGAGCTGGAAGAGGTTGTCGCCGGCCCGGCGTGCGGTGGTTGCGAGGGTGTTCATCGTCGCGACCTCGTCCACCTGCTCCTGCAGGAACCACTGCACGAACTGTTCTCCCAGGTAGTCGCCCTCTTCGCGGGCCGTCCGGGCAAGCTCGACGATCTCGTCTGTGAGCCGCTTCTCGTTCTCGAGCGCGAGCGAGATGGGTGCGTGGACGTCGCTGAATCCCGACACGGCGGCACCGACCGCAGGTAGTTCCACCGATATGTTCCGGTCGACGAAATAGCGGATCACCATCAGCGCATTGCGATGTTTCTCTTTCGCCTCCGAGTAGAAATGGGCGGCCAGATGGGGCAGATCGAGGTTGTCGAAATGTACGGCGATCGCCATGTGCTGGTACGACACGTCGAAGAAATTCCCGATCTCGCTCTGCAACAGGATGTGAAAACGAGTCGTGGGTCGTTCGGATGTGCCCATGATCACACGTTAGACGGTGGCCGGGAAAACGGTCAGGGCGCGGGTGCGAGAAGCTCTGCCGGGATCTGCTGGTCCTGTTCGAGCGCGCCGAAGAACTGGAGTGCGCGCTCCCGATCCCACAGCAGCACATTGCCGACCCCGTAGACGTCCTCGAATCCACCGACCGGGACTGTCGCGGTCACTGTCTGGCCGCGCATTGCCCACGCGAGCCGGCCGAGGTCCCACAGATGATCGCCTTCGTCGACGCGCACGGAACCCGCCGCCCCCGATACGAGCGGCCACAGCCGGAACGGATTGAGGAAGGTGGTGGGGCTGGTCGCCTTGCCCAGCAACGCCGACATGAACAACCGCTGGTTGTTCATCCGGTCGAGGTCGGCAAGCGGTGTCGCTCGGGTGCGCACGAACCCGAGCGACTGCGCCCCGTTCAGTTCCTGGCAGCCCGCCTCGAGGTTCAGACCTGCGAGGGGGTCGTCGATCGGGTACGGGACGCAGATGTCGACACCACCGACCGCATCGACTATCGACGCGAATCCACTGAAGCCGATCTCGGTGTAGTGATCGATGTGGATTCCCGTCGCTCCTTCGACCGTTTGGACGAGTAGTTGCGGCCCACCGAGCGCGAACGAAGCGTTGAGCTTGTCCTGTCCGAAGCCGGGAACGGGGACGTACGAGTCGCGGGGCAGGCTCACCATCGTGGTCGCGCCACCCCCGCTGGGGACGTGGACGAGCAGGATCGTGTCGGTGCGATCGGGGCCGACGTCGCCGCCGGTGGCGAGTTCCTGTTCCTGTTCGGGGGTCAGCCCGATGCGGCTGTCGGAGCCGACCAGCAAGAAATTGGTTCCGGGAGTGTCGCCGACACGGCCCTCGTAGTCGGCGAGCGCGTCGATCCGGTCGAGTTTGCCGTCGAAGTAGACGACACCCGCGACCGCGGCGATCAGCAGGACGGCGAGCAGCGCGCCCACGCGGCGCATTGCCCGTCGGACTCCGCCGGGTCGTCTGCGACGCGGTTCGGGTTCGGCGACCGGCGGCCGGCGACGACGCGGGGGAGCGGGGGGTGGCGCAGTCGCGGTACGTCGCTTCTCGACGACGGGCTCGGGTCGCTGCCGCGGCTGGTGCTGTTGCGGCGGCGGTTGCCGGCGGGGCTGCCTGCTCGGTGGTGGCTGCTGTGGAGGTGGTTGCCTGCGGGTCGGTGCAGGCGCGACGCGCTGCTCGGGCCCGGGTGTCTGCGACCACGCCCGCGGCGGCGCGGCCGGGTTGCGCCGGATGATCTGATTACCTTCCGGAGGTGGGGGCGCGGCGCGAGGTGGAACGGGTGGGCGCATCGGCGGTTGCCGGCGCGGTGGCGGCCCCTGGGGTGGGCGCGGCCGGTTCCGAGGATCGGGTTGGTCGCCGTTCACCCGAGCAACTGTACGTTCAGTGCAGTCGACTGCATGTTCACGGTAACCACGAGACGTGCCCCCCCAGCGCTTGGTATCCGATGAACGCGACGCAGTCGATCAGCGCGTGCGCAATCACGAGGGGCCACAGTTTCGAGGTGCGTTGCCAGTACCGGCCGAACACCAGGCCCATGATGACGTTGCCGAAGCCGCCCCCGAGGCCCTGGTAGAGGTGGTAGCTGCCGCGGAGCAGTGCCGACGCCCACAGCGAGCCGTTCTCCGACCACCCGAGTTGCCGCAGCCGCGTGATCAGATAGGCCACCACGAGTATTTCTTCGGCACCGGAATTGGCGATGGCCCACAGCACCTCGGTGGGCAGGCGCCACCAGTAGTCGGCGAGGATGCTCGGCGCCACGTTGAGGTTGAGTCCGACGGCACGCGCCACGAGGTACAGCCCGAGGCCCGGTAATCCGATGAGCGCGGCGAGCCCGGCGCCAGGCAACCAGTCGCGCCGGAACAGTGGACGCGCGAAGCCGACGATCTTCGGTCCGTAGCCGCTGCGCCACAGGAGATAGAGGCCGAGTCCGGCCCAGGCGAACAGACGGATGACGCCGAGGAGTTGACGCGAGAGGTCGATGAACTCCTGCGACGACCGCGGGGCATTCAGCGCGACCGTCTGATCGGACAGTGGCTCCGGTGCGAGGGCAGCTTCGAGCAGCGACAGGATCGACGACACTCCGCTGAGCCCGAAGGTGACGAGCAGGACGATCGCTATCTCGATCCACAGTGCCCGTCGTTCGGCGGCGTCGAGCGGTGTGCGGGGATTCTGGCGGGGTGGAGTGAGCCAGGTGCGGATCGTCGTCACCGGAGCGATTGTGCCCGAGCGCTCTGTGAAGCCGGTCGTGCGATCAGTGCGTGGCGCGCATTCCGTTCATGAATGGGCATCCGACGAGCAGGCGCAGTGCCTTGCCCAATCCGGACGGTTCCTCGACCGGTTCGTGGAACGGGATGCGGACGTCGTGGTCGCCGTCGCCGGATTCGATGCGCAGGCGCAGCCTGTACCGGTCGAGGCCGAGCGGCCGGATTCGGCCGGTGCGTGCGGACGCCGGAATCCGCCGTGCGATGCGGGCGACGATGTCGGCGTGATCCTGTTCGAGGTGTTCGAGCCACGCGGTCTCGTAGGTCGCGAAGGGGTCGGGGGCGGCGTCGAAGACGTCCGGAAGGTCGACGGATTCGGCGCCGGTGGTGTCGGCGGCGACCACGGAGGTGAGTCGCAGGATCAGCAGCTCGGAGCCGTGGCCGACGTCGAGGAGCTCGGGGTGCGGAAGGATCTCGGCGACGTCGGCGGCGATCTGTCGTGGTTCGTCGACGGGGAACAGGTTTCCGCTGAGCCAGATCAGCGACCGGACGGGGTTGCGCAGATTCAGGGGCGAGTGGTCGGTCAGCTCGAGCATGGCGGGGAGGCCTGCGGCTCCGGACTGCCAAGCGAGTGCGACCGCTGCGGTCTCGGCGGGCACGACGATCGCGATGGTGTCGTCCTCCTGCAGGAAGTGGACGGTCGTCGAGAGCGGGTCGCAACCGTCGATTGCCAGGCAGGTGGTGTCGGCGCGGATGAGAGCGGTACGCACGCGTTCCGCCGTGGTCGGCGCCGGGATGTCGGTCGTGGTGGTCTGCATGCGGACCCTCCTTCTCATGTAGGTGAGGCAAACCTAAGTTATTGTGACGCTGGTCGCAAGGGGTACCAGCGTTAGCCTGGAAGACGTGTCCATCCCACTGCCCCTCGGAATGCCGCCCTCGCGGAACGAGCCACGCGGTCTGCTCGACGCGCTGCTCTCCCGTCGGTACGAGGTCGTGGGTCCCGCGCTCGCCGCATCCGGAAAGGCACTGGCAGCGCCGATCGTCCCCGCGGCCGCGGTCACGGAGGCACCCGGTCGCGACGTCGTCGTCGAACTCGACGCCTCTGCCGCAGCGCCGTCGGCCGCCGGCTGGCGACCCGTTCGCTACCAGCTCGACTGCAACCTCGACGACCTGGACGACGTACTTGCTTTCACCGCTCCCGCGCCGCTGGCGGTCTATGTGCAGGTCGACGACCCGGCTCTCGCCGACACGGCCCGCGCGCTCACCGAAGCCGGACACATTCCCGGGCTGCCGACCGGTCACGGTCCGGGCGCCGTGGCCGATTTCCTCGCCGTGCTCGCGCACTCCGAGACCGGGTTCGTCGCCCGTGCCGACACAGCGTCCGATGTGCTTGCACTGCTCTCCGGCACGGCAGCAGCGCTGAGCGGATTCGACGTACGAGACGCCTTGGCCGAACCCGACGCCGGCCGCCTCGGCCGATTGATCCCCGAGGCCGCTGAAGCATTGCGCGAAATTCTCCTTGCCGTCGAGGTCGACGACACTGCCGCCGTGATCGACGGGCTGCGAGAGCTGGGCCTCGCCGTGAACTGAGACGGTTCACTTTTCCGACGCATTCCGGCAACGGGCGATGCGTAACCTGGGAGCCGTGCCCCGTATCGCGTATTTCGGCCCGACCGGAACTTTCACCGAAATGGCCCTGGCCCGTTTCGAGGACCTCGGTGCCTTCGACGCGCCAGTCGAGCGTGTTGCTGCCGCAAGTCCGCCCGCCACGCTGCAGTTGCTGCGCGACGGTGAGGTGGACGCCGCGGTCGTTCCCATCGAGAGTTCCGTCGAAGGGTCGGTGCCTCCGACGATGGATGCGCTCGCACTCGGGCCTCGCCTGCAGATCGTGGCCGAGACAGAGCTCGACATCGCGTTCACGGTGGTGGTGCGCTCCGGGGTGACGCTCGACACGATCGAGACGATCGGTGCATATCCGGTGGCGGCGGCACAGGTCCGGCAGTGGATCGGCGACACGCTGCCGAACGCAACGATCGTGGCGGCATCGTCCAATGCGGGTGCCGCCGAGGATGTGGAGGCGGGCAAAGTCGACGCCGGAGTGTCGACCGCGCTCGCCGGTGAACGGCTGGGGCTCGAGGTCTTGGCGGATGGCGTCGCGGACTTTGCCGGAGCCCGCACACGTTTCGTCCTCGTCACCCGTCCGGTCTCGGTTCCGAAGCGCACCGGTCGCGATCGCACGTCGGTGATCCTGCAGCTCCCTCACGAGCCGGGGTCGCTGGTTCGGGCGATGACGGAGTTCGCGACCCGGGGCATCGACCTCACCCGGATCGAGTCGCGCCCCACTCGTATGGAATACGGCACCTATTTCTTCCATTTGGACTGTGTGGGGCACATCGACGACGCACTCGTCGCGGAAGCCCTCAAGGCACTTCACCGTTTCGCCCAGGTGCGGTTCCTCGGTTCGTGGGCGGCAGTGTCCGAGCCGGGCGTCGCCCCGGTGTCGGACGACGACGATGCACAGTGGCTGGAGCGGTTGCGGCGCGGAGAGGAAAGCAGTTGAACGGGAGATTGATTCTGGCCCGGCACGGCCAGACGGTGGCGAATGTGGAGAAGCGGCTCGACACGAAGCTGCCCGGCGCTGAACTGACCGAACTGGGTGTCGCGCAGGCACAGACGCTCGGGAAGAACCTCATCGAGCGCGCGCCGACGCTACTCGTGTCGTCGCAGGCCATTCGCGCCAAGCAGACCGCGCAGCACGCGCAGGATCCGGTGGGCCTGCAGGCGTCGGTGCGTGACGGGCTGCACGAGGTGCAGGTCGGCGAACTCGAGGACCGCGCCGACGACGAGTCGCACGCCATGTTCGTGAAGGTCTATCAGGCATGGCACGACGGCGATCTACGTGCGCGGGTGCCCGGCGGTGAGACCGCATTCGATGTCCTCGACCGGTTCGTGCCGGTGCTCGACGAGCTGCGCGCCGATTACCTCGAGGCCGGGTCGGGCGACATCGTGGTGGTCAGCCACGGCGCTGCGATCCGTCTGGTCGCGTCGTACCTCGGCAAGGTGCCCGGTGGCTTCGCGAGTGGTAACCACCTGGCCAACACCGACACCGTCGAACTGGTGCCGATACCTGGCGGCGGGTGGGAGTGCGTGCGGTGGGCGGCGGTCCACGCACCGTTCCGCGACACCGCCCGTGCGGGAGCCGACGACCCGATGGGGTGAGCCGGAGCGCTACGACGTGAGGAAAAGCATGGGGCCGTATCCACTGGATACGGCCCCTGACGTCACACTGGTCAGACAGTGCGGACGTTGGTGGCCTGCGGGCCCTTCTGACCCTGGCCGACCTCGAACTCCACGCGCTGATTCTCATCGAGCGACTTGAAGCCGCTGCCCGCGATCTCGGAGAAGTGGACGAAAACGTCGGGGGTTCCGTCGTCGGGTGCGATGAATCCGAAGCCCTTTTCGCCGTTGAACCACTTGACGATGCCCTGTGCCATACCGATACTCCCTACACACTCGATCCGGACCCTCACATCGAGGTTCCGATCTCGATGAAGTCATTCTCCCATCCCTGACGAGATCGCGACACCCCGCACCGTATGTTGTGCCCTTCGGGGGACGATCGAGGAGGCTGAGTCGGCTCAGGTTTCGTCGCGAAGTTCCGACTGATAGCCGGTCGTGAGCCAGTAGACGGTGCGATCGATCGTGGGCACGATGTCGGTGATCTCGATGTGCCCTTCGCGGCAGCGTCCCACCAAACCGTAGATGACGCTCGACAGAATCGATGTCGCCTCCGCGACGAATGTCGGGTCCACGTCGGACAGAACTGCCATGCCGACGGGCACGACAGAGTCGAAGCCGTGCACGGCCAGGCTGTCGCCCCCCGGTGCGGACCGCACGCGGAAATATGCGAAGAGCATCTCCGGGTGCTGTTCCCACGGCTCGAAGATTGCACGGATCACCCGCATCATCGCCGGGTGCAGGGGCTCGTTCGGATCGCGGCTCTGAGTGACGATCCCGGAGTAGTTCGCGTTCATCCAGTGTTCGATCGCGGCGAGGATCAACTCTTCCCGCGTGGCGTATCGCTTGTAGATGGTCGACAACGAGGTGCGAGCCCGACGAGCCACTTCACGCAGCTGCACCGCGTCGTAGCCCTCGTTCTCGAGGAGGTCGACGACGGTGACGAGAAGTCGCTCTCGGGTCGGATCGACCGCGCCGGGCGAATCGGTGTTCTCCATGTTCGTGAATTTCCTTGCCG
The DNA here is from genome assembly GCF_042729855.1 of Rhodococcus sp. NPDC060090. Taxonomy (NCBI): domain Bacteria; kingdom Bacillati; phylum Actinomycetota; class Actinomycetes; order Mycobacteriales; family Nocardiaceae; genus Rhodococcus; species Rhodococcus sp. NPDC060090. Next base: position 108,694 of record NZ_JBHWXB010000013.1, read on the forward strand.
TATGGGGATAACGGGGTTATCGTCTCGTCAGTAACGTTGTTACTCAGCCTACCCCCGGCGCGCGGACGCGGTCCGTTGTGCCGTCTGAACCCGACCTCATTCCTGGGGAGTGCCCGATGACGGGATCGACGAAGCGACTGCGCATCGATCGCGAGATGTGCGAAGCCCATGCTCTGTGTATCGAGATCGCCCCGGAGATCTTCGATCTCCCGGACGACGACGTCGCAACCTGCGACGAACACCCACCGGAAGCGCTGTGGTCCAAAGCGCACTCCGCAGCCGGCGCATGCCCGCGCCAGGCCATCAGTATCACCGAGGACGCGCGTGGTGCGTCACCTCGTTCACCGAAAGGTCAGTGACCCGATGACCGATCTCGCCTCAGCCGACTACTTCTCCGACGGAGAGCTTGCGCAGAATCCCTTCGAATATTTCGACGACCTCCGAAGTCGGAATCCGGTCTTCCGTGAGCCGAACTACGGCGTGGTGGTCGTCACCGGCTATCAAGAGGTTGTCGAAGGATTCAAGAACTCCGACGCGCTCTCGGCGGTCAACGCCATCGGCGGTCCGTTTCCGCCGTTGCCGTTCGAGCCTGAAGGCGACGACATCACCGAGCAGATCGAAGCGCACCGCCACCTGTTTCCGATCTCCGAACACATGGTGGTGATGGATCCGCCCGATCACACACGGGCCCGGTCCCTGCTGGGTCGACTCCTCACTCCGAAGCGGCTGAAGCAGAACGAGGAGTACCTGTGGATTCTCGCAGATCAGCAGCTCGACGAGTTCATCGACAACGGGAGCTGTGAGTTTCTCGGCGAGTACGCCAAACCTTTTGCGACGTTGGCCATCACGGATCTGCTCGGGGTTCCGGAAGGGGACCGTGAAGAGTTTCGCCGAGCGCTGGGGGCCGGCGAACGTCCCGGCACCCGGGTGGGGTCGCTCGATCACGAGCCGGTGGGCATCAACCCGTTGGAGTATCTCGACGAGCGATTCAGTGGCTACCTCGCTGATCGGCGGCGTGATCCTCGCGGAGACATACTCAGCGGTCTGGCTGCAGCGACGTATCCGGACGGCTCGACTCCGGAGCTCATCGAGGTGGTGCGACCCGCGACCTTCCTGTTTGCCGCCGGCCAGGAAACGGTCACGAAACTCCTCAGCTCGGCGCTGCGGGTGCTCGGTGAACGGCCGGAGTATCAGCAGATGCTGCGCGAGGACCGCAGTCTCATCAAACCGTTCATGGAGGAATCGCTCCGTTTCGACAGCCCGACGAAGATCGACTTCCGCCTCGCCCGGAAAACCACGACACTCGGCGGCGTCGACATCCCTGCGGGAACGATCGTCATGCTGAGCCTCGCCGGAGCGAACCGAGATCCCCGAAAGTTCGAGAATCCGAACGAGTTCAGACTCGACCGCAGGAACTCGCACGATCACATCGCGTTCGGGCGTGGATTGCACACGTGTGCGGGTGCACCGCTCGCTCGGATAGAAGGTCAGGTCACCCTGAACCGACTTCTCGACAGGATGGACGACATCAGGATCAGCGAGAGCCGGCACGGGGCGACCGACGACCGGAGCTTCGTATACGAGCCCACCTTCCTGCTGCGCGGTCTCGTCGAGTTGCACATCGAGTTCGAGCGGATCCTGAGATAGACCGTTCCCATTGAGAAGTGCGAAAAGCATAGGGGCTGTTCGGAAAACACTGCATCGAGCAGACGCTCGTTGCGTAACGCGAGAGGTGGATCATGGCAGGGAGAGTTGAAGGAAAGGTCGCGCTCGTCACGGGGGCGGCGCGTGGTCAGGGGCGGAGTCACGCGGTGAGACTCGCGCAGGAAGGCGCGGACATCATCGCACTCGATATCTGCGGCCCGATCAGGGAGAACGCGCAGATCGCCCCGGCGACACCAGAAGACATGGCCGAAACGGTCGAGCTGGTCAAGGGTTTCAGCCGTCGGATCGTGACGCTCGAAACCGACGTCCGCGACTTCGACGCGGTGAAGGCCGCGGTGGACGCCGGCGTCGAGCAGTTGGGCCGACTCGACATCATCGTGGCCAACGCCGGAATCGGAACCGGTGGTGCACCACTGCACGAGACCGACGAGTTCGACTGGCAGGAAATGCAGGACATCAACCTCTCGGGGGTGTGGAAGTCGGTGAAAGCCGGTGTGCCCCACATGATCGCGGGAGGGCAAGGTGGTTCGATCATCCTGACGAGTTCGGTGGGCGGATTGAAGGCCCATCCCAATATGGGACCGTACATTGCCGCGAAGCACGGCGTCGTAGGGTTGATGCGCTCGTTCGCTGTCGAACTGGGGCAGCACTTCATTCGCGTCAACACCGTTCACCCCACGAACGTGAACACGCCGATGTTCATGAACGAGGGCGCGATGAAGATGTTCCGCCCCGACCTCGAGAACCCGGGCCCGGAGGATATGAAGGTGGTTGCGCAGCTCATGCACGTACTGCCGATCGGCTGGGTGGAACCCGAGGACATCAGCAATGCGGTGTTGTTCTTGGCGTCCGACGAATCCCGTTACGTCACAGGGCTCACCCTGTCGGTCGACGCGGGAAGCGCACTCAAGTAACGCCCGAATCGGCGCCGGGTCCTGCTCGCGCTTCGGCGGGATGTCAGGCCCCGGTGCCTGCCGTGGTGAATCGTTGGCGGAACGTCGTCGGTGTGATGCCGAGGTGGCGCGCGAAGACTCGCCGGAGCCTTTCGTCGCTACCGAAGCCGCACCGAGGTCGAAGGTGAATGCGCGCGTACAGATTCAAACATCGGTTCGGGTGTCCGGCAATCCGCACGGCAGGAGTTCAGCATTCTGCACGCGAGGAGGGCGGAAGGTGTGATCGGCGTGAGCACAATGCCAATCCGGCCCTGGCTCAGGGGCGTTTGGTGATCTGCGCCAAGAGGGGAGTCAGCCGGTAGTCGAGCAATTGTCGCATCACGAGCGATGTGGTGGTCTGTTCGACGCCGTCGATGTCGAGAATGCGCCCGGCGATGCGGTAGAGATCGTCGGCATCGCGAGCGACGACATGGACGAGAAGGTCTGTGACACCGCTGAGTCCGTGTACCTCGACGACCTCGGGAACCCCGTCGAGCGCCGCTGCGATCTGCGAGAGTTTGCGCTGGGCGACGTTGGTGAGGATATAGGCGGTCAGCGGGTAACCGAGCGCGGAGGGATCGATGCGGCGTTCGAACGAATGAAGAACGCCCCGCTGTTCGAGCTTGCTCAGGCGGGCCTGGACGGTATTTCGAGACAGCCCGGTTGCGTCGGCCAGGGCGATGACAGTGGCCCGAGGTTCCGCGGTGAGCGCAGTCAGGATCTTTGCGTCGATCGGATCGACGACGGTTTTGCTCGGCATTCTGTCAGCCTCCAGTGGACGCGGATGGACTCCTCATTTCATCACTTCGGCGAAAAGGGCCCGTGCAGCTGTGGTCGCGGAGGTCTCGTCGCCCTCGATCACAGCGGTGACCAATGCGGTGTGCTCGTCGTGGAAGCCTGCTCCGGTCGCGTGGACATGCCGGTCCACGGTCTGCCGGATCGACGGCAACAGGGAGTCGTAGAACTCGAGGTACACGGCGTTGTGGCTGGCCTCGACAATGGCGCGGTGGAGCGTGATGTCTGCTTCGACAGCGGCATCGGTGTCGGAGTCGGCGAATCGGGCGTTGCGTTCGGCCAGCAGCTTCTCGAGCCGCGCGACGTCGTCGGAGGTGCGTCTGCGCGCGGCGAGAACGGCGGCGGTGACGTCGAGGGTCTGCCGCAGTTCGAGCACGTCACGTTCGTGTGCGGTCGCGAAGTACTTGCCGAGGGTGCCGCCGATGTCGGAGGTCGCGACGACGTACGTGCCGGAACCCTGGCGGCGTTCGAGAAGGCCGGTGTGTACGAGTGACTGCACTGCTTCGCGGACGGTGTTGCGGCCCGTTCCGGTGAGTGCACACAGTTCGGGTTCGGTGGGAATGCGCTCCCCGACGGCCCAGCGTCCGCTGCAGATTTCGCTGCGCAGATGTTCGGTGACCTGCGAGATCAGGCTGGAGCGGCGAACGGGTTCTCCGAATGTCATCCCATCATCCTATGATTTGTCGAGTGAGTCTTCTACGCGGCCGTCTGCTCGTCTTCTGTGCCATCGTCATGTCCGCACTCGTGCTCCGGCTCGCTGTCACCTCGTTCAGCCCGCTGGCCTCCGCGATCAGCGACGAACTGGGCTTCTCGTCCACTCTCGTCGGCGTGTTCGGGATGATGCCGACCGCGATGTTCGCGCTCTTCGGATTCGCTACCCCGTTCCTCGCACGACGGTGGGGTCTCGAAGCGACGGCGCTGGTCGCAATGCTCATGGCCGGTGTCGGCATGGCGACGCGTGCCCTCGTGTCCGACACGTGGGTCCTGCTCGCATTGTCGGCGCTCGCGCTGGGCGGAATGGGTATCGGCAACGTGGTCATCCCGCCACTGGTGAAGCGGTATTTCTCGGATCGTCTGGCCGTGGTGAGTTCGGTGTATATCGTCGGCGTCCAACTCGGCACCATCGCACCCGCATTCGTCGCGGTGCCGCTTTCCGACGCGTACGGCTGGCGCGTGTCGCTCGGTGTCTGGGCGGCCATGGGATTCGCTGCGGCACTGCCCTGGATCGTCGTCCTGCTCCGACGCCGCGGGGCCGCCGCACAGGAAGATCGATCGTCGGTCACCCCCCAGACACACGGCCAGGTCTGGCGTTCGCCGGTGGGATGGGGGATGGCCGGAATGTTCGGCATGACCTCACTGGTCACCTACTCGATGTTCACGTGGATTCCCGACATCCTCGGCGACGCGGGCGCGAGCCCCGCTTTCGGTGGTGCCATGGTCGGGTTGTTCTCGCTGATGGGGCTCGTCGGTGCATTCGGCGGCCCGACGCTGTGCGCTCGGATGTACAACCCGTTTCCCGTTGTGCTGGCGTGTGCGGCCTGCATGCTCGTCGGATTCGCAGGGCTGTGGCTGGCGCCCATGAGCGTGCCCATCCTGTGGATCGTGCTGCTCGGCCTCGGGCCCAGCACCTTCCCGATGGCGCTGACCCTGATCAACCTCCGTACCCGCACGCAGGCGGGATCCTCCGCGCTGTCGGGATTCACGCAGGGCGTGGGCTATGCCGTCGCATGCCTCGGCCCGCTACTGTTCGGCATCCTGCACGACGCCACGACGGGGTGGACGGCGTCGTTCGCTCTCCTGATCGTCGCGGTTGTCGTACTGGTGACCGGCGGCTACCAGGCCTGTAAGCCGCGTGTGCTCGAGGACAGCTGGCAAAAAGCGCGCGAGGAAGACCTCTCGCCCCGCTGACAGTGAGTTACCGCCTGACCGTGAGTTACCGGGGTGCGGCCAACCGGACGTGCGTGTTCGACGCTCCGTATCCGTCGTAACCACCGCGTCGTTCGAGTAGTTCGACCTGGAATCCACCCTGCACCGGAAGCGTGTAGGCGTGCAGCAGCTCGCCGTCGCCGACCCGGTCGTACAGCAGACCGTGCTCGCGCAACGTGGCGAGTAGCGCGGTGTCGAGGACGAACCGTGCGTCGAGGTCGACGTAATAGTTCTCCGGCGGCCGCAGGAATTCGACACTGTTCGCGCGGGCGCGCCTCACCTCGGCGACCACATCGGCCGTTGCAAACGCCAGCTGCGAGATACCGTGCTGCTGCGGGATACCGTGCCGCTGCGGAACGTCCGCTCCGGTCTCCGAAACGTTGAGGGCGACCCGCAGGTCTCCCTTCTTCGCTCGGAGCGCGCGGATCCGCAGCCGCCCGTGCGGCTGGATGTACTCCTCGGGAGCCTCCGGCTCGAGCCCGAACAGGGTTCGGAAGAAGGACAATTCCTGATTGAGTACATCGGCGGGGACGGTCACGTCGAGGTGGTCGAGGCCCAGCCAGCCGTGCTCCGGCGCAGCCTCGGTCGACGGGACGAAATCGGTGCGCCAATCGTCGGCGTCTCCGGGTTCCGAACTGACGAACACGTGCAACCCGGACGGCGACGTGATGCCGGGCAGATCGGCTTCGCCTGCACCGCGGGTGCGGTCGACCGCAGGCCACAGCAGGGCGGCGGCGCGCTCGGCGACATCCGACACCGGAGGTGCGACGAGCCCCAGTGCGGTGGCGGCCGGTCCGGCCGCGGGTTGTTCGTTGAGCACCACGTCTGCGCCGCCGTTGCGCCATCGGACCACCGGCTTGCTGCGATGCCGTCCCTCGATGTGAAAGCCGAGACCCGTCAGCAGTTCGGCATAGGCGGAACCGGCGGGCGCTGCGAGTTCGACGAAGGCGACATCGGTGCGCTGCGGCGCGGGCTGAGCGGCGGTGAGCTTCTCACGGACCGCGCCGGACAGGCGGGCACCGAGCTGATCTTCGAGGAAGACGAGCGACCGCATGCCGTCGCGCGCGGTCACGAACGGGTCTGCCTCACGAACGACATCACTGAAGATCTCCAGTGACACCGGGCCGGTGTACCCGGATTCGAGGACCGCGGCGACGACGCCGGCGACATCGAGGGTGCCCTGTCCCGGGAAGCACCGGAAATGCCTGCTCCATTCGAGCACGTTCATGTCGAGCACAGGCGCATCCGCAACCTGCAGGAATCCGATCCGGTCGCCGGGGATGCCGGTGAGCGCTGCAGCGTCGTCACCCCTTGCCAGCATGTGGAACGTGTCGACAGCCAGTGTGATCGCCGGGTGGCCGGCACGTTCGACCGCCGTCCATGCCTGCCCGACCCGATTGATGTGCCTGCCCCATGCCAGCGCCTCGAAGGCGACGGTGACGCCGAAGGACGCGGCGAGTTCTCCGACGGCGTGCAGCTGTTCGGCCGACAGATCGACGTCGCCGACGGCGTCGGGCAGCGCGTTGGAGCAGGCGAGGAACACGGTTGCCCCGAGCTCGGTCATCACTTCCAGCTTGCGCCGCACGCGATGCAAGACCGCAGGGAAGCACTCGGGGGCAACGCCTTCGATGTCGCGTACCGGCTGGAACAGGTCTATCGACAGTCCGAGATCTGCGCAGCGTCTAGCCACCTCGCGTGGTGAGAGCGGTGAGGCGACGAGGTCGTTGTCGAAGATTTCGATGCCGTCGAAGCCCGCGGCGGCGATGGCATCGAGCTTGTCGTCGAGGACTCCGGACAGCGAAACGGTTGCGATGCCCTTTCGGATTCGACTGCCCTTTCGGATTCGACTGCTGTGCATCAGCGGCTCAGCTCCTCGAAATGACGCACCATCCGCTCGGCGTCCGGTGTGCGGCCGGTGAAGTATTCGAAGGCTCCGACCGCCTGGAACACTGCCATGCCGCCGCCGGGGACGACGCGGCAGCCGCGTGACCGCGCGAGCCGGACGAGTTCGGTTTCGAGTGGGAAGTACACGACGTCGGACACCCACAGGTCGTCGCGTACGAGGTCGGCTGGGACGGGGAGCCCGGTGTGGCCGGTCATGCCGATCGGCGTCGCGTTGACGAGTCCCTGTGCGTCGCCGAGTGCCCCGGCGAGGTCGCCGGTTGCGCAGACCCGGTCGTCACCGAACCGCTTGGCCAGGCGGGTCGCGCACTCCTGGGCCTTCTGCGTATCGGTGTCGATGATCGACACATGCGCGGCGCCGTGGTCGAGGAGTGCGTAGCCGACGGCAGCACCGGCGCCGCCTGCACCCACGAGAACTGCTCGATCGGTGACGGCGTTGGGCAGCCTGCGGCGGAATGCGCGCCCCCAGCCGGACCAATCGGTGTTCCTGCCGAGTGCCTTGCCGTCGCGGAAGACGACGGTGTTGACGGCGCCGAGATCATGGGCATCGTCGGAGAGTTCGTCCAGGAGCGGGAGGATGTGCTGCTTGAACGGATGAGTGATATTGAGCCCGTCGAAACCCAGGCGCTGTGCCCAGGAGAGGATTTCGGGAAGATCGGCGGCGCCGAATCCGATCTTCTCGGCGTCGATCAGGCGGTAGGTCAGGTTGAAACCGGATTCGAGTCCTTCTCGTTCCTGCATGGCGGGGGTGAGCGATCCGCCGATTCCGGCGCCCACGAGTCCGAGGAGGAACGAGGTGCGGTCGGGGTTACTGGTGGACACGGTGTTACGGGTGGACACGGTGGATCTCCCGGTGGGTGTCGAGCGAGGCGAGGTGGCGGAGGGCGAAGTCGTAGCCGGCGGCACCGAATCCGGCGACGACAGCCGCTGCGATAGGAGCGACGTAGGACACGTGCCGGAATTCCTCTCGCGCATGGACATTGGTCAGATGGACTTCGATGACCGGCGCGGCCACAGTGACCAGCGCATCGTGTAGTGCGATCGATGTGTGGGTGTAGGCCGCGGCATTGACCACGAGTCCGGAGGCCGTGTCGCGGATTTCGTGGACGAAGTCGACCAGGTCGCCCTCGTGATTGGACTGCCGGAAGTCGATGTCGTAGCCGAGTTCGTCGGCGACCCGGGTGCAGAGTGCTTCCAGATCTGTGAGGGTCGCGGTGCCGTAGAGCGCGGGTTCGCGTTGTCCCAGCAGATTGAGGTTGGGCCCGCCCAGCACTGCGAGGATGGGCCGGCCGGTCATCCCGCGACTCCGGCCGGGATGCGGGTGCCCGCGTCGGCGGTGGGTCGCTGTCCGAGATCGCGAGTGAGTACCGTGTGGGTGGCCTTCGGGCCGGACAGGACCGCGATCAGCGAGATGACGACGGCGCCCAGTGCGAACAGGGCCACGCGGTACCAGTTGTCGGCGTCGCCGCCCATCAGTGCGCCTGCGATGGCGGGAGTGAATCCGGCGAGCGCGAACCCGAACTGAGTGCCGATCGCCATTCCGGAGAGCCGGACGCTGGTGGGGAAGTACTCGGCGTAGGTGGCGGGCCACACCGCGTTGGGCATGCTGTAGATGATTCCGGCGAGCAGGATGCCGGTGATCAGCACGAGGGTGACATTGCCGAGGGAGATCGACCACAGGAACACGGTGGCCATCACCGCGGTGCCGATGAGCCCGGAGACGAATACGGGTTTGCGGCCGACCCGGTCGGACAGTGAGGCCCAGACCGGGATCGTGCCCACCGCGATGACGTTCGCGACGATCGCGAGCCACAGCATGGTGGTCGAGCTGATTCCGATGCCGTATTCGTCGGAGGTCGCGAAGTTCAGGGCGAAGACCTGGAACACGGTGTTGACCATCGCGATGAACGAGGCGAAGAAGACGCGCAGCACTCCGCGCCAGTGGTGCCGGAACAGCAGTGCCAGGGGAGCGGGCGGCACCTCGGCGTGCTTCTTCTCGGAGTGGAACTCGGGGGTTTCGTCGAGGGTGCGGCGGATGATGAACCCGACGACCAAGAGCAGAGCGCTGATCCAGAAGGGGATACGCCAGCCCCATGCGTGCAGCTGTTCTTCCGACAGCAGGGCGATGATGGGCAGGAACACCAGCGGCGCCAATACCTGGCCGCCCTGGGTGCCGCTGAGCGTCCAGCTGGTGAAGAATCCGCGCCGGTCGTCGGGGGCATGCTCGAACGACATCGAGTTGGCGCCTGCCTGTTCGCCTGCGGCCGAGAGGCCTTGGAGCAGTCGGAGCGTGACCAGCAGGATCGGTGCGAGCATGCCGACCTGGTCGTAGGTGGGCAGGCAGCCGATGAGGAACGTCGAGACGCCCATCAGCAGAAGGGTGCCGATGAGGATCTGCTTGCGGCCGAAGCGGTCGCCGATGTGGCCCATCAGGAACGAGCCGAACGGCCGGGCGACGTATGCAACACCGAAGGTGGCGAGGGACGCGACGGTGGCGACGGCCTGGTTGCCTTCGGGGAAGAAGATGGTGGGAAAGACGAGTGCGGCGGCGGTGCCATAGATCGCGAGGTCGTAGTACTCGAGCGCACTGCCACTCCACGCTGCCAACGCCGCCTTGCGCGGCGTGCGCTGCACGGTGGTCGTTTCTGTCATGGGATAGCCCCTTCGGGATTGCTACATCGATTGTCGGTGTTCTCGACGGTAGGGGTGGCGGGCATCACACGGCAATCGCTTGCCATTTTTTGCCATACTGGTCTTCATGCCCCCTGAACACCAGCGTGTGCCGCCCCGTAAACGAGCGACCCTCACCGACGTCGCACGTGCCGCAGGCGTGGCCACATCCACCGTGTCCCGTTCGTTCACCAATCCGGACCGGGTCAACATCACCACCCGCGAACACGTCCTCGGGATCGCCACCGAACTCGGGTACACCCCGAACCCGATGGCGCGGGCACTCGAGTCGGGACGCACCAACACCTTCGCTCTGCTGGTTCCCGACATCACGAACCCGTATTTCGCGGGCATCATCAACGGTGCGGAACGCGCTGCCGCCGCGGCGGGCCGCACGCTCGTTCTCGGCAACACCAAGGAGAGTGCCGCAACGGAACGGCAGCTGGTGTCGCGGCTCGGCCCGGCCGTCGACGGCTTCGTCCTCAGCGCGTCACGGTTACCCGACGACGACCTGCGCTCGGTGGCCGAACTGAATGCGGTCACGCTGGTCAACCGTGCGACCCGTGGCGTCTCGTGCGTCGTCGCCGACTACGACTCGGGTACTCGCCAGATCGTCGACCACCTCGCCTCACTCGGTCACCGGGCGCTCCTTGTACTCGGCGGACCGCCGGAATCGTGGTCGGGTGCGCGACGCTGGGCAGGTTTGCAGGCCGCGGCTGAACTGCACGACATACAGGTTCGTCGATTCGGGCCGTACTCACCAACTTTGGGGAGCGGACCGGCGGCGGCAGATGCCGCCGTCGCCGCGGGCGCCACCGCAGTCGTCTGCCACAACGACATGCTCGCGATCGGTGTCCTGCGGAGATTGCGGGAACGGGGAATCTCGGTGCCGGAGCAGATGAGCGTCGTCGGGTTCGACGACATGTTCGGGTCGGCGATCTGCACGCCCTCCCTGACCACGCTCGCGGAGCGCACCGAGGACGCCGGAGCGCAGGCGATCGAGATGCTGGGTCGTCTCGCCTACGAGCGGGTCGCCGAACCGGGGTCGCTCGTGTTGCCCACCCAGCTCGTGGTGCGCGAATCGACCGGCCATGCCGGCTGAAGTGCCGACAGCGACGGTCCGGTCTATCCGGGTACCTGCACAGGTATCCTCGAGCCGTCCGGGTATAGCGATCGATAGGTTGGATGAGTTCATGGGGAGTTCGACCGACGACACAGTCGCCGCGGCAGAGGCCGTTGCTCCGGACTGGCGCACCCTCGAACCGATGGAGCTCACCCCGATCCTGTCGGCGAGTCTCGACGCGTTCTACGAAACAGGCTTCCACGGCACGTCCGTGCGTGAGATCGCGCGGCGGGTCGGGGTCACGGTGCCCGCGCTCTACTACCACCACGAGAACAAAGAAGGCCTGCTCATCGCCTTGCTCGAGCTGTCGACGAGCGATGTGCTCTCACGCTCGCACGCGGCCGACGCCGACGGCGGCACCGATCCCGTGCAGCGCCTGTCGAATGTCATCGAAGCGATCGTGCTGCGGATGACGATGCGCGCGCGACTCGCGGCGCTCGAAGGTGAGGCGCGGTACCTGAGCCCCGAGAACCGCCAGCGTTACCGTGCGGTACGTAAGGGAATCGAGCAGATCGTGCGGCAGATCGTCGAAGAAGGCACCGCCTCGGGAGCGTTCGACGTCGACGATTCCGCCGAGACCACGCGTGCTCTGCTCGGGATGTGCCAGTCGATTCCCCGCTGGTACCACGCGGAGGGAACGCTCAGCCCGCCGGAGGTCGCGAAGAAGTACGTGGCGATCGCGCTCAAGACGGTCGGGGCCCATCCTCCTGCGTGACAGTGCCTGCACGGACAGCGCCCTGCAGGTGACGTGCCCCGACCGGTTGCGTGATCAGTTCGCGCGGAAGTTCGCGGGCCGCTTCTCCTGAAAAGCGCTGACCCCTTCCTTGAAGTCCGGCCCGGCGAGCAGCTTCATCTGCCCGTCCCACTCGCGGGTGAAGGCATTGTCGAGTTCGGTGAGCGTCGCGTCGTTGATCGCATGCTTGGTGGACGCGAAGGCGGGAGTCGGGCCGTCCGCGAGTCGCTTCGCGAGTTCCTCGACCTTTGTGTCGAATTCGTCGTCCGGGTAGGTCTCGGCGATCAACCCTGCCGCGAGCGCCTCGGGAGCCGGGAGACGCTCGGCGAGCAGCGCCAGCTTCAGGGCGCGGGCGCGTCCGACCGACGCGGCGACCAGGGCGGTGGCGCCGCCGTCGGGCATCAGGCCGATCTTGGTGAACGCGAGAAGGAAGTACGTGGACTCCTTCGCGACGGTGAGATCGCACGAAAGTGCCAGCGACACACCGATCCCGGCTGCGGCACCGTTCACAGCGCCGATGACGGGTCGGGGGAAGGTGCGGAGCAGTGCGGCCACCCGGTTTCCGGCATCGATGGTCTCGCTGCTCGGCGGTACCGACAGATCGCGGCCGGCAATATCGGCGCCCGAACAGAAGGCCCGTCCGGTACCGGTGAGAACGGCGACGCGGATGGAGTCGTCGTCCGCGTACTTCTCGAAAGCGTCGCCGATGGCGGTGAGCGTAACCGCCTGAACGGCGTTCATGCGCGCGGGACGGTTGATCGTCACGCGCAGGATGCCGTCGGTGACCTCGACGTCGACGCCGGGCAGATCGTTGGTGGGGTTCTCGGTCATGCGGTGTCCTTCGGGTTCGGTGTCGCTATCGAAGTGAGAGTGCGACTTTTCCTGTGGCGGAACGGGTTGCGAGTGAGTTCAGCGCGTCTGCGGCCTCGGTCAGGGGGTAGACGGTGGGTTCGGGGACCCGTAGGGCGCCCGACCGCAGCAGGGGTTCGAGCGTGTTCCACTGCTCCGCGGGGTACTCGGGAAGCATTCGGATGTGTTCGCCCCAGCCCGCGCCGACCACCGAGATATTTTTGAGCAGAAGGCGGTTGACCTTCACGATCGGGATCTCGCCGCCGGTGAAGCCGAGTACCACGGCGCGACCACCCGGCGCGAGGCTGCGGAGGCTGTCGGTGAACCGGTCGCCGCCGACGGGGTCGAGCACGATGTCGACGCCTCGTCCGCCGGTGAGTTCGAGGACTCTGTCCTTGAATCCGTCGACACGGATGACGTGGGTCGCTCCGTTGGCTCCGGCGACCTCGGCCTTGTCGTCGGTGCTCACGACGGCGATCGTCTCGAGGCCGAGTGCCGCAGCGACATTGAGCGCCGCGACGCCGACACCGCCTGCGGCGCCGTGGACGAGCACCGTCTCTCCGGGGCGGTAACGTGCGCGTTCGTCGAGGGCGAAGTGAGCCGTCAGGTAGTTCAGTGGCATACCGGCCGCTGCTGTGAGCGACACGTGGTCGGGGAGCGCGAACACCGACCGGGGGTCGACGGCGACCGTCTGCTGCCACGCGCCGCCGTGTGCGAGCACGGCAACCCGCTGGCCGGGGGTGAACCCGCTGCCTGCGGGTGCGGAGCGGACGATGCCTGCGCCTTCGGAGCCGAGAACGCAGGGAAGTGGGCGAACCACCTGGTAGCCGGCGCTGGTCTGGAGTAGGTCGGGGAACGAGACGCCTGCTGCGTGCAGGTCGACGACGACGTGGTCCGGGCCGGGGGTCGGTTCGGGGATGTCGACGGTGTGTATGCCGTCGGGTCCGATGTTCTCGGTCAGATGTGCTGCCTGCATTATTCTCCCGCCGTGTGTGGGACGCATCGGTCTCGTGCCGATCGCCCTCGCAATCATTACCACGCGTAACTGATCGGGCGCTAGATAGAACGTAGCCATTGACCGAGCGATCGTTCCGTGGTAGTTCTTTAGCGATCGATAAGTAGAGGGTCCGGACTTGGGAGGGCACGAAATGGCCGACGATACGACGGCAACCGACGCTGCTGCGCTGTACGAAGTACGCGGTGGGGTCGCGATCATCACGCTGAACCGGCCGAAGGCGCTCAACGCCGTCAACGGCGCGCTGTCGACCGCAGTGGGCGCCTTCCTCGAACAGGCCGAGAACGACGGTGACGTCCGTGTCATCGTGATCATCGGTTCCGGCCGTGCGTTCTGCGCGGGCGCCGACCTCAAGGCCATCGCCTCAGGCGAGGACACCTCGGCTGCCGGTCACCCCGAATGGGGCTTCGCCGGATACGCGCAGCACTGGATCAGCAAGCCCACCATCGCGGCCGTCAACGGCTTCGCTCTCGGCGGCGGAACCGAACTCGTCCTCGCCAGCGACCTCGCCGTGGTCGACGAGGAAGCCAAACTCGGATTGCCCGAAGTCAAGCGTGGCCTGTTCGCTGCGGCAGGCGGCGTGATCCGCCTCCAGCAGCAGATCCCACGCAAGATCGCCCTCGAGATCGCCCTCACCGGCGAACCGATCTCCGCTGCGCAGGGCAAGGAATACGGTCTCGTCAATCGCGTCGCACCTGCCGGCACCGCCCTCGACGTCGCACTCGAGATCGCCGAGACGATCGCTGCCAACGCGCCGCTGTCGGTCCGCGAATCGAAGTCGATGATCTACCGTACGGCGAACCTTCCCGACTGGGAAGACGCGGCGTGGAACGCCAATGTCGAAGCCCTGAAGGTCGTCTTCACCAGCGAGGACGCCATCGAGGGCCCCACTGCGTTCGCGCAGAAGCGGCAGCCCGTGTGGAAGGGCCGCTGACTTCGAGGCTGCAACCCGAAAGCTTGGCCCCGAAAGCTCGGCCCCGACAGCACGGCCCCGAAACTCGGCCCGGTGGCGCGGCGACGATTCCCACGCCACCGGGCCGTACCAAGCCATCCCGCTCGAATTCAGGAGTCACCATGACCAACGCAGTCATCGTCGACGTCGTCCGCACCGCGGTCGGCAAAGGCAAGCCCGGAGGCGCACTCTCGGGAACCCACCCCGTCGAATTGCTCGCGCACGTGCTGCGCTCGCTCGTCGAGCGCAACGGCATCGACCCCGCGCAGGTCGACGATGTCATCGGCGGGTGCGTGAACCAGGCCTCCGAGCAGTCGCTCAACATCTCTCGTACCGCGCTGCTCGCGGCCGGATTCCCCGAGTCCGTTCCCGCCACCACCATCGACCGCCAGTGCGGGTCCAGCCAGCAGGCCGCGCACTTCGCGGCACAGGGCGTCATCGCAGGTGCCTACGACATGGTCATCGCATGCGGCGTCGAATCGATGAGCCGTATCCCGATGGGCACCTCGTCGATGGGCAAGGACACCCACGGTCCGAGCATCCGCGCCCGCTACCCCGAGGGGTTGGTCAACCAGGGCATCTCCGCAGAGCTGATCTCCGCCAAGTGGAAGTTCGACCGCGACGCCCTCGATGCGTTCTCCGCACAGTCGCACCAGCGCGCCGCTGCTGCGATCGCCGCAGGCCACTTCGACAAGGAGATCGTGCCGATCGAGGTCACCAACGCGGCAGGAGAGCAGGTGCAGCACACCGTCGACGAGACCGTGCGCGCCGCAACCACACCCGAGGGGCTCTCCGGTCTGAAGCCGTCGTTCTACACCGAGGAATACGCTGCGCGTTTCCCCGAGGCGCAGTGGGTCATCACCCCCGGTAACTCCTCGCCCCTCACCGACGGTGCATCCGCAGCGCTGATCATGAGCGAGGAGCTGGCGAACAAGCTCGGCCTCACCCCGCGCGCCCGCTTCCACTCGTTCGCCGTCGCCGGTGACGACCCGGTCTTCATGCTCACCGCGCCGATCCCGGCCACACAGAAGATCCTCGCCAAGTCGGGCCTGAGCATCGACGACATCGACGCATACGAGGTCAACGAGGCGTTCGCGCCCGTGCCGCTCGCATGGGCGCACGAGTTCGGTGCCGACCCGGCCAAGCTCAACCCGTGGGGCGGCGCGATCTCGCTCGGCCACGCACTCGGCTCGTCGGGCACCCGCCTGCTGAGCACACTCGTCAACCATCTCGAGTCGACGGGCGGCCGCTACGGCCTGCAGACGATGTGTGAGGGCGCGGGCATGGCCAACGCCACCATCATCGAACGTATCTGATACACAACACCATTCGAAGGGGTATTTCATGATCGTCAACGACAGCGTTGCCGTCGTCACCGGCGGTGCCTCGGGCCTCGGCCTGGCCACCACCAAGGCACTGATCGCCGACGGCGCCACCGTCGTCATCATCGACCTCCCGTCGTCCAACGGTGAGGCCGTCGCCAAGGAGCTCGGCGACCGTGCGCGTTTCGCGCCCGCCGACGTCACGGACGAGGCTGCCGTCGTGGCGGCACTGGACCTCGCCGAGTCCCTCGGCCCGCTGCGCGTCGCGGTGAACTGCGCCGGCATCGGCAACGCCATGAAGACCGTCAGCAAGAAGGGCGCCTTCCCGCTCGACGGCTTCAAGAAGGTCATCGACGTCAACCTGATCGGCACGTTCAACGTGATCCGCCTGGCAGCCGAGCGTATTTCGAAGACCGAGCCGATCGACGGCGAGCGCGGCGTCATCATCAACACCGCCTCCGTCGCCGCGTTCGACGGCCAGATCGGCCAGGCCGCGTACTCGGCGTCGAAGGGTGGCGTCGTCGGCATGACCCTGCCGATCGCCCGTGATCTCGCTTCGCTGCTCATCCGTGTCGTGACCATCGCTCCGGGCCTGTTCAAGACCCCGCTGCTCGGCTCGCTGCCGGAAGAGGCCCAGGCCTCGCTCGGCCAGCAGGTTCCGCACCCGGCCCGCCTCGGCGATCCCGCCGAATACGGTTCGCTCGCTGCGCACATCGTGTCCAACGCGATGCTCAACGGTGAGGTCATCCGTCTCGACGGCGCCATCCGCATGGCACCGCGCTAGACACCGCAGCACGCACACGCGAGAGGAGGGGGTCGGTGACTGCGCAACCCGAGACGAGGTCCACGCAGTGGCGGGTTTTCGAACCGTTGCGGCACGACCCCATCCTCGAGCATGCATTGGAAGCCTTCAGCGAGAACGGCTTCCACGGCACCACCGTGCGCGACCTGGCCCGCCGGGTCGGTGTGACGGTGCCTGCGCTGTACTACCACTTCGAGAACAAGGAAGCCGTTCTCGTCACCTTGCTCGACGCCGCCGTTCTCGACCTCATCGACCGTGTCCTGGCCTCGGTCGGGGACGGCGGCGCCGACCCGGTGGACCGATTCTCCAATGCCGTCGAGGCGATCGTGCTCAACATGACGTACCGCGCCATGCGTTCCGGGCTGGATTCCGAACTGCGCCACGTCTCGTTCGAAAACCGCCGTACTTACGCTGCTACGCGAAAGCGTCTCGAACTCATCATGCTCGACCTCGTCCGTGACGGTGTCGAGGCAGGGGTCTTCGACGTCGACGATGCCGAGGAGACCGTCCGGGCCATGCTCGGCATGCTCCAATCCATCGCCCGCTGGTACCAACTCGACGGACCACTCACCCCGGCGCAGGTCGCCGACCGCTACATCGTGATCGCCCTGCGTATCGTGGGCAACCACGCCACCACCTGAACGTCTCACCGCGAGGAGATCTTTCGTGCTGTCCACCGCTTTCACCGAAACCTTCGGAGTTCGTCACCCCATCGTGCAGGGCGGTATGCAGTGGGTCGGCCGCGCCGAGCTGGTCGCCGCTGTCGCCAATGCCGGTGCACTCGGCATGATCACTGCGCTCACCCAGCCCACCCCCGAGGATCTCGAGAAGGAGATCGCCCGCACTCGCGAGCTCACCGACCAGCCGTTCGGTGTCAACCTCACGATCCTGCCGTCGATCACACCGCCGCCGTACGACGAATACCGTCAGGTCATCATCGATTCCGGCATCAAGATCGTCGAGACCGCAGGATCCAACCCCGCGCCGCACCTGCCGGACTTCCACGCCGCCGGAATCAAGGTGCTGCACAAGTGCACCAGTGTCCGCCACGCCGTCAAGGCGCAGGACATCGGTGTCGACGGCATCAGCATCGACGGATTCGAATGCGCAGGCCATCCCGGTGAAGACGACATCCCCGGCCTCGTCCTGATCGCCGCGGCAGCAGAGCAGATCACCATCCCGATGGTCGCCTCGGGCGGATTCGGTGACGGCCGCGGCCTCGTCGCGGCACTCGCACTCGGTGCCGACGGCATCAACATGGGCACCCGCTTCATGTGCACCGTCGAATCGCCCATCCACCAGAAGATCAAGGAAGCGATCGTCGAGGCGAAGGAAACCGACACCGAACTGATCTTCCGCACGCTGCGCAACACCGCGCGCGTGGCCAGCAACTCCGTCAGTCGCGAGGTCGTCGAGATCCTCGATCGGGGTGGGCAGTTCCCCGACGTGCAGGAACTCGTCGCCGGTGCGCGCGGGCGACTCGTGTACGAGAACGGCGACCCGGAGGCCGGAATCTGGACCGTCGGCACTGTCCAGGGCATCATCCACGACATCCCCACCGCAGGTGAGCTCGTCGCGCGCATCGTCGCCGACGCGGAATCCCTGATCTCGGAGCGTCTCGCAGGTCTGATCGACCGCGTGAACGCCTGATACACGCCCACTCCCAGGAGGACCCATGAAGCGCACCCATTTCGAGAGTGATCACGAGGCGTACCGGGAAACGGTGCGCGAGTTCTGCGCCCGCGAGGTCGAACCGAACTACGAACGATGGGAAGAGGAACGGCTCATCGACCGGTCCGTGTACCTCGCGGCGGGCAAGGCCGGGATCCTGGGCCTCGGAGTCCCCGAAGAATTCGGTGGATCCGGTGTCACCGACTACCGGTTCCGTCAGATCGTCCAGGAAGAGACGGCCCGCACCAACACCACGTCGTTCGGTGCGACCCTCGCCCTGCAGGACGACATCGCCATCCCGTACCTTCTGCACCTCGGAACCGAGGAGCAGAAGGCCCGCTGGCTGCCGCGCATGGCCTCCGGCGAGATCATCGGCGCCATCGCGATGACCGAGCCGGGCGCCGGTTCCGACCTGCAGGGCGTCAAGACCACCGCGGTGCGCGACGGTGACGACTGGGTCATCAACGGCCAGAAGACGTTCATCACCAACGGTATTCACTCCGATCTCGTGATCGTGGTGTGTCGCACCGATCCGAGTGCCGGATCGAAGGGCTTCTCGCTCATCGTCGTCGAGCGCGACACCCCCGGCTTCAGCCGCGGACGCAAACTCGACAAGGTCGGCCTCGCCGCGCAGGACACCGCAGAGCTGGTGTTCGAGGACGCACGCGTGCCCGCCGAGAATCTGCTCGGCACCGAAGGCCGCGGGTTCGTCCATCTCATGGAGAACCTGCCGCTCGAGCGGATCGGCATCGCCGTCAGCGCGATCACCTCTGCGCGCGCGGCGTACGAGTGGACGAAGCAGTACGTGTTCGAGCGCAAGGCATTCGGCAAGCCGATCGGCGATCTGCAGAACACCCGTTTCGTGCTCGCCGAGATGCTCACCGAGATCGAGGTGACCGAGTCGCATGTCGACCGGTGCATTCTCGCGCTCAATGCCGGGGAACTGACCGCGGTCGATGCATCGAAGGCCAAGTGGTGGGCCAGCGAACTTCAGAAGCGTGTCGTCGACCGGGGTGTGCAGTTGCACGGCGGCTACGGCTACATGATGGAGTACGCGATCGGTCGCGCGTACCGGGACGCGCGGATCCAGACGATTTACGGTGGCACGACGGAGGTCATGAAGGAAATCATCGGCCGCGACATCGCTGCCGAGTTCAAGTAGCGAGGTCATACATGGGGAGCGGCATGTTCGATCTGACCGGTAAGCGGGCCCTGGTGACCGGCGGATCGGCCGGTCTCGGGCTCGGCATGGCGCGCGGACTCGCGCGCGCAGGCGCCGACGTGGCGCTGTGGGGTCGCAGTACCGACAAACTCGAGGTCGCGGCAACCGAACTCGCCGGCTTCGGCACGAAGGTGATCACGCGGTCGGTCGACGTGGCCGACGAGCAGGCGGTGATCGATGGCGTCGTCGACGCTGCAGACGCTCTCGGCGGCCTCGACATCGTCGTCGTCAACGCGGGTATCACCGGCCCCCTGCAGAAATTCCCGGAATCGTCGACGGAGCAGTACCGGAAAGTGATGGCGACCAATCTCGACGGTGCGTACTTCACGTTGCGGGAATCGTCGAAGGTTCTCGTCGCACAAGGCACCGGTGGTTCGATGATCGTGACGTCGAGCCTGGGCGCGCTCCAGGGCGCCGGCCGCAATCAGGCGTACGGCGCGACCAAGGCCGCGGTGCTGGCCATGGCCAACGGGTGCGCCGTCGAGTTCGCGCGGTTCGGTATCCGCGTCAACAGCGTCCTTCCCGGCTGGATCGCAACCGATCTCACCGGGCAGTTGCAGGAATCCGAGGTGTTCAACAGCAACGTCATCTCTCGGGTGCCGCTCGGTCGCTGGGGCACGCCCGAGGACTTCGAAGGCATCGCGGTGTACCTCGCGAGCGACGCGTCGCGTTTCCAGACCGGAAGTACCACGCTGATCGACGGCGGATACAGCATGTTCTAGTTCTCCACCCCCGGGACCGGCCTATTGCGCGGCCCGGAGCGATCGGGAAATGTAGAGCGTGAAAATGGCATTCTACGAAAGGGAGAACATGGCGCTCACCGCACTGCTGGAGCTGGAGTTCAAGGCAGACGCGCTCGACGACGCGAAGAGGGTCATGACTCGGGTCCTCGACGAGACCCGTGCGTTCGACGGCTGCGTCGGCATCGAGATCCTTGTGGACCAGAAGAACGAGGCACGCTGGGTCGTCGTCGAGAAGTGGCAGTCGCAGGAGCACGACACCGCGTACCGCAAGTTCCGCGCGGGCGACGGCGCGATCACCGACCTCGGACCCCTGCTCGCCGGTGCGCCGAAGCTGACGCACTACACAGGGCTCTGAGCGGCCTGTCGAAGAACGAAAATGTGGGGTCGAGCCCGGAGTGCAGGCTCGACCCCACATTTTCATGGTTGCGGAGAGTCGCAGAGGGACGCCGGTCTTCGCCGGGGCCGGGCGGCCGGTTAAGGTGAACCTCGGAGTGTCGTGTCCACTGCACTTCCGTGGAGTGCGATATCCCTGCACTCCGATGTTGCGTCGAGCGTGGAGGTATTCGGGCATGTTGGAACTGATCGGCATGATCATCGTGGTCGCGTGCGCGGTCGTCGTCAGCGCCTGCTGCCTGCTGCTGCTCGTGGCATCGACGGTTGGCCCCCACTTCCTTCTGGCTTCCGACAAGAAGAACGCAGAGGTCGAGCGGAACACTCCCGCACGCGTCTGATCCCGTAAGAGTTCTGAGCGCCTATCCCCAGCCCAGCTGGTGGAGGCGCTCCTCTTCGATTCCGAAATAGTGTGCGATCTCGTGCACGACGGTCACCGCGACCTCGTGCACCACGTCGTCGTCGGTGTGACAGATGTCGAGGATCGCGTCGCGATAGATCGTGATCGTGTCGGGTAGCGACCCGGCGTAATGACTGTCGCGTTCGGTGAGCGCGATTCCCTGGTAGAGGCCGAGCAGGTCCGGTTCGTCCTCGTGCCGCGGCTCGACCAGGACCACCACGTTGTCGATCGCCCGCGTGAGTGCCGCGGGAATCTCGTCGAGCGCATCCGAGACGAGTCCCTCGAAGCGTTCGTCGCTCATCTCCACCATCGGTCAGGACCCCGGCAGGGGAGCGGCCCCGGGGAGTGGGATGGGCAGCGACCGGCCGTCGGGCTGCGGCGGCGGCGCGACCGGAGGCTGACCGTCGATGAGGATGTCGCCCTTCGCACTGCCCGTGATGGAGGCGAAGCCGCCGCCCTCGACCTGCTTACCGACAGAGCAGTTGACCTTGCGGCTGCCCGCGAGCCAGCTGTCGAAGTTCAGGTTGTCCCAGAACAAGGTCAGCGTCTTGTTCCGCAGCGCGTCGGGGTTGCCCAGGTATTCGTTGACCCGCTCCGTGCAGGTCCGCTCGAGGTAGGCGTCCTGATCCTCGACGCCCGGCAGTCCGCCCGGGAAGTTCTCGGACAGGTCCACCGTCGCCACCACCTCGAAGGCATGCGGCTTCGAGCATTCGACGGGATCGGCCGGGACCCCGTTGTTGATGCCGATGCACAGGCCGACGTCCCACGCGCGGGACTGGTCCTGGTCGGCGACCCTGCCGTTGATGGGCAGCAGATTGCCGGTGGTCGACGAGAACTGCAGTCCGCAGCGCAACGTGCGTTCGCCTGCAGCCCAGCCGGCTTCGCCGGGGTTGATCAGCCCGACGCTGAACTTGCCGTGCGGATCGAAGCGGCCGCCGAGGTAGTCCATCGCGGCAGGTGCACACATCTCGTCGCGGAGTTCGGTGAACCGCAGCACCGACGGGAAGCGCGAGCCCGGCCCCCACTCGGAGCCCGGGAACACACTCAGGTCGATGTCTTCGACCACCTCGAACAGGTGCGTCTGCTCGCATTCCACCTTCGCGAGGTCGCTCGCATCGAGCGCCGTCCAGGTCAGGCAGTCACCGCTGGTGGAGGTACCGAACGCATCACCGGCGACGGCGCCGGTCGACGGGGACGCACCGCTGGTGTTTCCGTCTGTGGTGTCGGTCCCCTCGAAGCCCGCGACGACGAACGTCGCGATCGCGGCGAGGATCGCGCCCGCGGCCACGAACACCAACGCGCGTCGCGTCAGCTCGGCTGACGGCGGACGCCGTACCGGCTTCTTCTTCTTGTCTTCGGCCATCGCCTCCCATCATGCCCTGGAGGGGCGCGTCCGGGTAACGTCGGTTCATGGCCGACGACCAGATCGATCCCCGGATCCAAGAGATCGCCCAGAGTTGTTTCGACGCAGCGCGCGCAGGCGATAGTGAGACCTTGGCGACATACATCGAGGCAGGTGTCCCTGCGAACCTGACGAACGGTGCGGGCGACACCCTCGTCATGCTCGCCGCGTACCGCGGGAACGCTGCGGCCGTACGCGTCCTCATCGACAATGGCGCAGACGTGAATCGCGCGAACGACCGCGGTCAGACTCCGCTCGCCGGTGCAGTCTTCAAGGGTGAGGAAGAGGTCGTGCGCATGCTCACCGAAGCGGGCGCCGATCCGCTGGGCGGGCATCCCACCGCGGTGGACGCGGCGCAGATGTTCGGGCGCGAGGACTACCTGCAGCTCTGGCAAAGGTAGGCTTCATCTTCGTGATCGACCTCAAGTTTCTCCGCGAGAATCCCGACACCGTTCGCGCCTCGCAGCGCACCCGAGGCGAGGACCCCGGTCTCGTCGACGCGCTGCTCGATGCGGATGCTTCCCGCCGCGCCGCTGTGCTGGCGGGCGACAACGCCCGCGCCGAGCAGAAGGCGCTGGGTAAGAAGGTCGGCAAGGCGTCCCCGGAGGAGCGTCCCGCACTGCTCGACGGCTCGAAGGACCTCGCGGCCAAGGTCAAGGAACTCGAGGCCGAGCAGTCTGCTGCGCAGGAAGCGCTCGAGCGGGCACACATGGCGATCTCCAACATCGTCCAGGAGGGCGCTCCGGCCGGCGGCGAGGACGATTTCGTCACCCTCGAGACGGTCGGTGAGCTGCCCACGTTCGATTTCGAGCCGAAGGATCACCTCACCCTCGGTGAGTCGCTGGGCCTGATCGACATGGAGCGCGGTGCCAAGGTCTCCGGTGCGCGCTTCTACTTCCTCACCGGCTACGGCGCGCTGCTGCAGCTCGGTCTGCTCCAGCTCGCTGCGCAGAAGGCCACGGCCAACGGCTTCACGATGATGATCCCGCCGGTGCTGGTGCGCCCCGAGATCATGCGTGGCACCGGCTTCCTGGGGCAGCACGCCGACGAGGTGTATCACCTCGAGGACGACGACCTGTACCTGGTCGGCACGTCCGAGGTGCCGCTCGCGGGCTACCACTCGGGCGAGATCCTCGACCTGTCCGGCGGACCGAAACGATACGCGGGCTGGTCGTCGTGCTTCCGCCGCGAGGCAGGCAGCTACGGCAAGGACACCCGCGGCATCATCCGCGTGCACCAGTTCGACAAGGTCGAGATGTTCGTCTACTGCAAGCCCGAGGAGGCCACTGCAGAGCATCAGCGGCTCCTGGCGTGGGAACGCGAGATGCTCGCTGCGATCGACGTTCCGTACCGGGTCATCGATGTTGCCGGCGGCGACCTCGGTTCTTCGGCCGCCCGCAAGTTCGACTGCGAGGCATGGGTGCCGACGCAGCAGCGGTACCGCGAACTGACGTCGACGTCGAACTGCACCACTTTCCAGGGGCGTCGTCTCGGCGTCCGCTACCGCGACGAGAACGGCAAGCCGCAGACCGCCGCGACCCTCAACGGGACGTTGGCGACGACGCGGTGGCTCGTGGCGCTGCTCGAGAACCACCAGCAGGCCGACGGCACCGTCAAGGTCCCCGCAGCGCTGGTGCCGTTCGTCGGGCGTGAGGTGCTCGAGCCCACCGGCTGACCGCCGGTGCTGCCGAACGTCAGCTCAGGATGAGGCAACTCGTGGAGCCGGTCGCCACCAACCGGCCCTGCTCGTCGCGCGCTTCTCCGCGTGCGGTCGCGGTGCGGCGACCGGCGTGCTCGCAGAATCCCTGCACGCGCAGGATGTGGCCGGGTTGTACCCCGCGGAGGTAGCGCACCTGTAGGTCGAGGGTCGTGTAGCCGACACCCGCGTCGAGCGTGCTCGACACCGAGAATCCCATCGCCGTGTCGAACAGCGTGGCGAGCACCCCGCCGTGCACACTGCCGACGGCGTTGGCGTGGAACTCCTGCACCTCCAACGTCACTTCGACGAACCCTTCCCGCGCGTCGGTGACGGTGAAACCCAATGTCCGTGACGTGGGGTGATGGGGGATGCTGCCGTCCATCAGCCCGCGCAGGAACTCGAGTCCCTTCATGTCGCGATTGGCGGCCGACGTCGGTGCCGGATCGTCCCACGTGTAGGTGCGTTGCCGGTGCAGTTCGTTGTCCTCGCTCACAATTGACGACGGTATCGGACGTACACGTCGTCCGTGACACGAGCGAACTGCAGTGCCATGCTGTAGTCATGCGCCGACGATGTTGATTCGACCCCTCGACCTCGCTGTCCGTCCGGGCGGTGGCCTATGCGGCCACCCGCGAACTGGTGCCGCTCTACGGTCTCTACGCGCTGCTGTTCGAAGACCGCGGGCTGAGCACCGGGAGCATTTCGCTGCTGTTCGTGCTGTGGTCGGTTGTCGCGTTCGTGACGGAGGTTCCATCGGGCGCGTGGGCGGACACGGTGTCGCGCCGTGGTCTGCTGCTTTGCAGTGGCGCCCTGTTCACTGCGACCTTCACGATCTGGATGCTGTGGCCGACGGTCTGGGGTTTCGCGACCGGTTTCGTGCTGTGGGGCGTCAGTGAATCCCTGAAGTCGGGCACCTTCGAGGCGCTCCTCTACGACGAACTCGCGGCGCTCGGCGCCGAGCGCAGGTACGCGGCCGTGACGGGATATGCGAACGCCGGCGAGATGGTGTGTGTCTTCGTCGCGATCCTGTCGGCGGCGCCGCTGTTCGAACTCGGTGGTTACGCGCTCGTCGGATGGTTGTCCGTGGCGATCACCATCGCGAATGCGGCACTGGTTCTGACCTTGCCGTCCGCGCCCCGGGTCATGGATGCCGACGAGGTCGACGGCACCCGCGACACGTTGCTCGCCCGCTACGTCGGGGCACTGCGTGACGGCACGACCGAAGTGCGCACCGACAAGGTGGTGCGCCGCGCGGTGATCCTCGCTGCCGCTCTGCTCGCAGGCCTTGCCTTCGACGAGTACTTCGGTCTGCTCGCACGGGAAGGTGGTGCGAGCATCGAGCAGGTGCCGGTCCTGGTGGCGCTGACGGTGGTCGGTCAGGTGATCGGTGCCGCGACGGCGGGCCGGACCGCGTCGATGAGTGGTCGGGTGATGGGCGCGGTGGTGATTGCGGGGGCAGTGCTCCTCGCAGTCGGCGCCCTCGCGGGCGGTGTCGGCGGGTTCGTCGCGATCGGGCTCGGATACGGCGCGCTGCACAACACCGCTGTCGTCGCCGAGGCCCGGTTGCAGGACACGATGTCGGGCCGCACCCGTGCGACGGTGACCTCGGTCGTGGGCCTGACGAGTGAGATCCTGTCGGTCGGTGTGTTCGCGGGGTTCGCGGTGGGCTCGACATGGATTCCACTGTCCGGGCTGGTCGTCGCGACGGTATTGCCGCTGCTCGTCGTGGGCCTCGTAGCCGGCCGATGGCTGCCTACCCGGGGCTGCTCAGCAAGCTCTTAGCCGGACGCTCTAGCGTCGACGCACATGCGTGCACGTCTGCTCACCATGATCACCGCCGTGTCCGGGCTCGCCCTCGTGGGCGCCGGATCGACCTTCGCCTATCTGGATTCACCCGACACCACCGTCACCGTTGCAGAACAGGAAGCCGGGGGTGAGGGCGTCTCCGATGCCCGCAGCACATTGCAGCAGGCCAGCCTTCCCCTCTCGATTCTCGGCGGTGGAGTCGGCCAGCTCACCGACGGCAGCCGTCAACTCGACGACGGCGCAAAGCAACTCGCCGACGGCCTCGGCCAGGCAAGGGCAGGCGGAGAACAACTCGCAGACGGGCTCGATCAACTCCAGGGCGGTGTCGGTCTGCTCGGTGACGGGGCATCCCAGGTCAGCGGCGGTGTCGACGAAGTGGTCACCCGGCTCACCGGATTCGGCGAGATGCAGGGCAGCGTCACCGCGAAGCTGACGACCGTCGCCGATACCCTCGACCTGTCCGGTGACCCGGTGTCGCGCTCGGCGTCCGGGGAGATCCGGGAGCTGGTCGGCATGCTGAACAATCAGGGCCTCGGACCGGACACGATGGACCAGCTCGCGCAGCTGCGCGGCGGAGCGCAGCAGCTCGCCTACGAACTCACCGACCCGGACGCGCAGTTCGTCGCGGGTATGTCCCAGGCCGCCGACGGGTCCCAGCAGCTGCTCGACGGCCTGGTCCTGCTCGACGACGGTGGCAGGCAACTGACCGACGGCACCGGTCAGCTCGTCGCGGGCGTCGGACCGGTCAGCAACGTCGTCGAGAGCATCTCGGGCAACGTTCGGGAAGCGACGGAAGCACTGCCCAAGGGCGGCGCCGCGCAGGCTGCCGAACCCACCGTGGCGACCGCGGACCGTCAGTGGTGGCCCTTCGCGTTGATCGCGGGCGGCGCGGTGCTGTTGCTCGTGCCGGTCTTCGCACCGAGGCCCGCGGTCAAGCCGATCCGGAGCGACCAGACCGTGTGATCAGCAATTCTGTGTGATCAGGAATTCTGTGTGATCAGCAGTTCGGTGATCAGCGCGGGCAGCCGCTCGCGCCACTGCACCCAGTCGTGACCACCCGCGAAGGTCTTCGAACGGATCGGATGTCCGGCCGCGGCCAGCCGCGCTGCGGCGGCGGTGACCTCGTCGAGCATCATCCACTCGAGTGAGCCCACCTCGCTGAGGATGGGTACCTCGCCGCCCTCATCGGCATCTGCAAGGGTCGGTACGTCTCGGCCCTGCTCGTCGTGCCACCACATCGACGGTGACAGGCAGGCGGCGCCGCGCACGGCATCGGGCCGGGTCAATGCGAAGAACATCGACGCGAGTCCGCCGTACGAGCAGCCGCCCACCGTCACGGGCTCGCCCGCGAACGCGAGAAGGTCGTCGCGGAAGCGCGGATTGGCGGTCAGATCGGACGCCCGCACGTTGCGTCCCTGGCCGTCGGCACTCATGTGGTCGACGACGAGCACCCGCGCGGGGGCGTTCTCGGGATGGTCGAACGCCGCGAGCACCCGGTGACGGCGGATCTCGTCGCCGTCGAACAACACCACGGTGCCGCGACCCGGCACCGGCGGTACGTAGGTGCCGACGCGTCGAGGGATTCCGTCGAGCTCCACCGTGTCGGTCGTGAGGATGCCCTCCGGATGTGCGCCCGTCCGGAGTCGTTGCGGTTCGGCATCGGGGGCAGCGCCCTCGAATGTCCCGATGGCGCCCCGGCGGAAGGCGATCCACCAGTTCCGCTGGTCCTCGTCGCCCTCCGGAACCGTGAGCGGTGTGTTCGACGGAATGAACGTGTACGCGCCGCGCCAGCCGGCCGGAACCCGCACGGAGAGGACCCACGACCGTGAGTCCGTGTCGCGGTGCATGGTGCCCTCGGCGATCAGGCTGCGGTCGGTGACGCAGTTGACGTCGAGGAAGACCGCGGTTGTCGAGGACGGCAGCGCGGCGTCGCCCACGGCGAACGTCGCGATCCAGTCGCTGCCGTCGGAGGTGAAGACCGGCGTTCCGTCACCCGGCAACATGGCCCGAGCGGTAGGCGGAGTGGGTACCGAGCGATCGGGGGCCGGTCGACGCTTCCTCGGAGAGGGTGCGGGAACGGTGGTGCTCTTGGTCAAGTTGGATCACGCCTCTCCGCCGACTGCCACAAGTGTGAGCAGACCCTAACCTGTGGGAGTCGTGGGTGGTTCCGGTAGCCAGAGCTACCGGAACCACGCATCGATGCGTCAGAGTTTGCTGCTGCGCAGCTCGTGACCCTTCGACGTCTTGCAGCGACCGGACTCGAGATCCCACTGCCAGCCGTGGAGGTTGCAGGTGAGCGTGGTGCCGTCGACCACGCCGAACTTCGACAGGTCGGCCTTCAGGTGCGGGCAACGACGCTGAATCTCGTAGCCGCCCAGCTCGATCGACGCCGTGTCGTCGTGGGCCTCGGAGAACCAGCCGTCCGCGTAGGCGATCCGCTCGTCGGTGAGGCACTTGAAGAACGTGTACAGGAACTCGTTGTATCCGCCGATCCGCCACGCGGTGAAGCGAGTGGACAGGAAGATCGTGTTGACCCAGTCGGGTTCGTCGTCGCGCAGGACCGTCCGTACCAGCTCCGGCGCGATGCGGAACCCGTAGCGGTACTTGCCTTCTCCCTCGACGGGCTCGCGCACGACCCGCTTCGGGAAGTCAAGCACGACGGTTTCGGCGTCGTCTCCCGAGCCCATCACCAGACCCACGGGGTAGCCGATGCCGTCGCAGATCAGGTCGGACTGCGCCATGATCGGCTCGAACTTCGCCTTCAGGGCGGGCAGCAACGGCTCGCCCTCCGCGGGAGCCCATGTGGCCTTCTCCGCCGCGATGATCGGCGCGAACCGCTGCGCCATGTCCTCGATGTAGGCGGCCTTGTCGGTGAAGATCGCATCGACCTGCTCGTCCGGGATCGGGTGAGTGAGGGTCATCCGATCCTTGCCGACCAGATCCACGGTCGATCCCGGGATCATCAGCAGGCCGCCGTCGCGCCCGTGGATGCGCAGCTGCTCGAGGAACACGTGCTGGTCGGGGAAGATGTTCCCCTCGTCGCCGTGGTCGTCGTTGAGGTCGCGCAGATCGTCGTCGAGGAACACCGGCGGCCCGGCCGACGGCACGATCCAGGTGGCGCCGACCTGCTCGATGTAGCTGCGGCAGCGGTCCATGCCGCGCTGGCGTTTCTGCTTGCCGAAGTTTGCCTTGGTCTTCTTCGGGATGTCGTAGACCATCGGGTACCAGATGGCACCCGAGTACTGCAGCAGGTGGATGTCGATGCGGCCGAATGCGTCGTGCATCGGATCCATGTCGATCGGACGCGCATCGTTCATGTTGAACACCGTGGTTGCGCCGTCGGAGACGACGAGACCGGAGTCGCCGATCGGTCCGTCGGCGGGCGCCCGGAGCGCAATGATCATGATGTCGAGCTCGCCCGGCTCGAGCGGAGCCTGCGGAGCGACCTCGATTCCGGCCGTGGTGATCCGATGCTTGACGGAGTCGGTGGTCTCGAGGAACTTGGTGAAGCCCAATGCCTCGAGTTCACGCCGCAGCTCCGGCACCGGATAGTCCGGCAGCAGCACCCTCGCGTCCTTGCTGACGTACTTGCTCAGCGTGCCCGGATCGAAGTGATCCTTGTGCAGGTGCGACACGTACAGGTAATCGACGTCACCGAGCGCGTCCCAATCCAGCGCTGTGTTGTCCGGGAACGGTACCCACGACGCGAAATAGGCAGGGTTGACCCACGGATCGCACAGGATGGACCCGGCTTCGGTCTGGATGTGGAAACCCGCGTGTCCGACGCTGGTGATCTGCACTTCGTTGCCTCCTGACGGGCTGGCCGACGTGACCACCAGGGTAGGCGGAGCCGCTCAGTCCACTGCGCCCAGGCAGTATCCGTTCGATGCGGTTGTGACGTAGACAACCAGGTCACGAGCCGTTCCTGCCTCGACGACCGGAATCGTCACACTTCCGTAGACCTCGTCGAGAGGTGAGAAGGTCCCCGATTCCGCGTCGAATGTCGTCACGTCGCCGAGGGCATCCGGAACCATCGACAGTGGCGGTGCTCCCGGACTGCCGGTGCCCCACGGATCCCAGATCTCCCTCCCCGGGCAGATCAGCGGGTAGTTCTCCTCGGTGTCGTCGGAGTGGACCGGGTCGCCTGTGGCACGTCCGAGGAACCGTTCCACCGCGTAGACGGCGTCGCGGCCCGTGTAGATGTCGCCGCCGGCCGGGTGCACGTACGGGCACGCGTATCCGGATGCGATCTCGCTGCGCAGCACCGACACGTCGGTGCCGTCCGCGGACCACGTCACCGCGTACTGGCCGTCCTGCCCGGGCTGCCGGACCGCGGCAGTGATGGCGTCGACGTCCGCATACATGGCCTCGGCCCGGTCGGGGGCGATCGTCCAGCACTCGGCGGTCACGTCGTTCCCCGACGCCAGGTCGTTCACCCACGCCTGCAACGCCTCGGTCGCCGCGGCGTTGCCCGGCACGTCACCGACCGGTACCGCGGGCGCTTCCGTCGTCGCGGGTGCAGCGGTGACGGTCTCCGTAGCGGCGGGCGGTCCGGGGCTCTCGGTGGGGATGCCGGACTGCCCGTCGCCCGCGCATCCCACCGTGGTCAAGGCCACTACGAGGCTTGCGCCGGTGAGCGCGAGCAGGCGGGACTTTCGGGTGGTGGTGCTCATTACTGTCGCCTCTGACGTCGATCGCGATCGGTCTGCTGCCGTGGACCCGGCTACGCTAACCGACGTGGAACCCTTCTACCGGACCATCATCGGCGTGGCACGCACACTGTTCGCAGCGCAGGGCCTGAAATTCAGGATCTCCGGGGCGAAACAGATCCCGGCGACCGGGGGAGCGGTCATCGCGATGAACCACACGGGCTACATGGACTTCACCTACGCGGGCATACCTGCACGTGAGACCAAGCGGTACATCCGATTCATGGCGAAGAAGGAAGTCTTCGACAACAAGATCTCCGGGCCGATGATGCGCGCCATGAAGCACATCCCCGTCGACCGCGGTGGTGCCGGCGACGCGTATCGACTTGCGGTCGAGGCGCTGCGCAGAGGCGAACTCGTCGGTGTGTTTCCCGAGGAGACGATCAGCCGCAGTTTCGAACTCAAGGAATTCAGGTCCGGTGCGGCCCGAATGGCCCTCGAAGCCGGTGTGCCCGTCGTTCCGATGGTGCTGTGGGGGTCGCAGCGGGTGTGGACGAAGGGACACCCGAAGCGGCTCGGCCGGACGAACACGCCCATCACCATCATCGTCGGGGCCCCGATCGAGCCGTACGAGCCCGCCGCCGAGATGACCGCGCAGCTGCACACCACCATGGAGCAGATGCTGCAGGAAGCGCAGAAGGACTATCGCCACGAGGCGGGCGCCTACTGGGTGCCGAAGCGTCTCGGTGGTTCGGCACCGACGCCCGAGGAAGCAAACGCCGAGGATGCGCGTGTCGCGGCCGAACGTCGTGCCCGCAAGGACGCGGAAGGCACCGGTCGCGAGGCCGGTGACGGCACTGGTGGAGAGCCGGGCGCAACAGGAAACGACCCTTCGGCACAATAACGGGGTGAGCCCTCAGCGTCCGAGCCTTGTCGCGACAGATGTCGACGGCACCCTGATCGACGACTCGGAGAGGATTTCCGATCGCACCCGCAGCGCAGTACATGCGGTGATCGATTCCGGCACTCCGTTCGTCCTCGCGACCGGCCGCCCGCCGCGGTGGATCGCGCCGGTGGTCGACCAACTCCGGTATGCGCCGCTCGCGGTATGCGCCAACGGCGCGGTCCTCTACGACAGCGCCTCCGACCGGATACTCAGCGCCGCGGTGCTCGGCACGGACGAATTGTCGTGGCTCGCCGAGCTCGCGGTCGCCGTCCTGCCGGGGAGCGGGCTCGCGGCCGAACGGATCGGGGCCAGCGCACACGATGCCGCGACACCTCAATTCGTGAGTTCACCGGGATACGAGCATGCGTGGCTCAATCCGGACAACACCGAACTCGCCGAGCACGACGTGATCGCCGAGCCCGCCATCAAGCTGTTGATCCGGCAGCCGGGTGCGACCAGTGCCGAGATGGCCGAGGTGCTCCTGCCGGAGCTACACGGTCTCGTCGACCTGACGTACTCGACCGACAACGGCCTCATCGAAATCTCTGCGGCGGGCATCACGAAGGCGTCGGGGCTGCAGGAGGCCGCTCGGCATCTCGGGGTGACGGCCGAACATCTCGTCGCATTCGGCGACATGCCCAACGACATCCCGATGCTGTCGATGGCGCGTCACGGTGTCGCGATGGAGAACGCACACCCCGAGGCCAAATCGGTGGCAGACGAAGTCACTGCCACCAACGTCGAGGACGGGGTTGCCCGCATCCTCGAACGCTGGTGGCAGTGACTCGTATCTGCCGGTGACCGTAGGTCAGCCCGCGGGCACCGGTTCAGGTGCCGGCGCGGCTTCGGGTGCCGGTGCAGGTGCCTGCATCGACTCCTCGTAGGCATCGTTGTAGGCGCGGAGCACCTTCGTGACGACACCGGTGACCTCGTTGAAGATCAGCGAACCGAACTCGAAGTCCGATCGCCAACCGTCCGGCACCCGGTACTCGTCGCTGGTGGGCAACCCCAGCTCACCAGCGTCGAGCCCGGACTTCTGCCACGCCTGGTAGATCTCACCGAGCACCGTCCACACACCGCCGTTGGGTGAGGTGTAGATGGCCCCGTTGACGAACTGGGCGCTCTCGAATCCACCCTTGACGGGGAGGATCGATGTCAATGCCGTACCCAGACGTCCGGCCTCGCCGCCTTCGGCGATCCACTTCTGGGCAAGCGGATGATTGTCGGCCAGCCGAATCAGTTCCTGGACGAGGTTCTGCACGTTGTCGGCCGATCCGGTGGCCGGCGCCCCTGCACTGCTGTCGGGTACCGCACCGCGCGCGGGCGGAGGATTGTCCGTCGCGAGATCGGTGCTCGGGCTCGTGCCCTTCGCGGCCTCCGCGGCGATGTTGCGGATCTTGTCCATCTGGGCGTATCCGCCGTCGCCGGGGCAGCTGGTGCTGCCCACGTCGCGGTGCGCGAAGATGATCGGCAGGTCGACGGCCGCGCCGCGGGGGTACGGGGTGAACGAGGTGCCCTCGGAGTACATCGTGGTGTGCCCCTTGGGGTCGAGTCCGGCCTTCGCGAGCCGCCAGCCGAGGAACTTGCCCACCGAGTCGACGGTGGCGTCGGGTGGTGTCGCCGACGAAAAGTCGCCCATCATGGCGATACCCATTGTGTTCTCGTTGAAGCCGCCGGAGTGGGCGCCCTGCACGTTGCGATCGAGGCCGCCCGCGCGCCCCTCGAAGATCTGGCCGTACTTGTCGACGAGGACGTTGTATCCGACGTCGCACCAGCCGAGTGTCTGCGCGTGGTAGGCGTAGATCGCGCGCACGATCTCCGCGGATTCGGCCTTCGAGTAGTCGTTGCTGCCCGCAGTGTGGTGCACCGTGGCCCCGCCCAGCGAGTCGTCGTAGGTGGGCTCGTCGCATCGGATCGATTCGTCGGCACCCCACTGTGAGCGGGTGATGACCTTGAGGTCGGAGGAGCCCACCGGGCCCGCGATGTCCGAGAGGGTGGCATCGGCGGGGCTGGTGCCCGGGTCGATGAGTACGGCGCTGACGCTGTCGGCGAGGGCCTGGGCGGGATCCTGGGCGTGCAGCGGGCGTGACGACGACGCGGGGACGTACCCGAGTTCGGGTGCGCCCTCTGCGGGTGCCGCAACGGGGGCCGGTGCTTCGGCGGGTGCAGGCACTTCAGCCGGTGCGGGAGCCTCGGGGGCAGCGGGAGCCTCTGGTGCAGCGGGAGCCTCGGGTGCCTGCGGTGCAGGCGCCGCTTCCGGCGGCGCCTCGGCACCGGCGAGATTCGGCTCCGGACCCGGTCGCGGTGTCAGCAGGACCTGCACGGCGTTGGTCGCGCCGACGAAGATCGCCTCGGTGCCTCTGCGCGTATCGGGGGAGGAGTCGTTGCGGGCAGTCTCGAGGGGTTCGGTCACCGACCAGGCACCCCACGTGCCGTCCTCGTTCTGCGCGCGGATCATCGCATCGGTGTCGGCGACGTCGCTCGCAGTGAGGGCGACGAGGCTGAAGGGCGTGTCGCGGGTGAGTTCCTTGACGACGGCGCCCACGTGTCCGATCGGTCCACCGTTGGGGTCGGGTGCTGTCCTGACCTCAGGGATTCCCTGGACGATCTCTTTGAGGCTCATGTCGGGAAGGTTGAGCCCGGTCAGTTCCTCGAGGGGAATTACGAGGTCGGGGACCGATGCGAGTACGACCTCGGCGATCGTGGGCGCAACGGCCTCGACGGAATCGCTGGTCTGTCGGATCTCGGTCTGGTCACTGGTGAAGCCGGACACCGCGAAAGGTGTTGCGACGGCCAGGGCGGCGACGGCACCCAGGACGATCGACGGCTTCGGGCGGCGATGCGGCACTGTTTGCTACTCCCTGTTGGTGTGCGCGGGTTCGGACAGGCGGTATCACTTGTCGGAATCCAACATCCTCGAGCCTGTTCCGTGCCGGAAAGAGCCGTGGATGAAGGCAACTTGTGATGCCATTGTTGCTGTTGTGACATTTGTTGCGATACCTCGCCACTCTTGCCACACTAGACACAGCAAACCATAACCCTCAACCTGAGCTTGAGCATCGCGTCTCGAGATGTCCGATCCGCGAGAGCGGGCGATGACGTGGACGACCGTTCGCGTGACCAGCGGAAATGCGAGAACAAGGGAGCAGAGCGCATGGCACGACAGTCGATTCGTCGCAAAGGAAAGATTCGCAGACGGCGTGTCGTCCTCGGCCGGCCGCTACGCAACGGATGGCGACCGGCCGCGACACGTGCGGCTGCGATCGGCATTGCGCCCGCATTGCTCGCCGGGGCGGTCGTCGGCGTTCTCGTGAGCGGCGGATCGGACGGCCCAGAGGTGAGGCAGGCGGTCTCCGCCGACACCCCGTTCACTTTCAGCGGTCAAGGTCACGGCCACGGTCGCGGTATGGGCCAGTGGGGTGCCTACGGCTACGCACAGGACGGCTGGACGGCCGAGCGCATCGTCGGCCACTACTACGGTGGCACCACCCTGGGCACTGTCGAAGACTCCATGATCGCCGTGCGTCTCACCGGCCTCGACGACCACAGCCTCGACGTCTACTCCGATGCCGGACTCACCGTCGCGGGCAGGCAGGTCGGCCCCGGCGAGGCCGCCCACCTGACCCCGAACGCAGACGGGGGCGCGAACGTCGTGGTGACCGCCGGATGCAGCGGTGACGTGCTGTGGCAGGGTGCCACGGATCTGCCGTGGGTCGACCCGGTCGATCTCGGTGAGGACCGCCCCAAGGAAGAGCATCTGAAGCTGTGCTCGGGCGACACCACCTACCGTGGCGCGATCGGCGTGGTCCTCGAAGGCGAGGCGGCCCGCACCGTCAACCGCCTGAACGTCGAGGACTACCTGCGCAGCGTCGTCCCCGCCGAGGCGCTGCCCGGCTGGGCCGACACAGGCGGAGCCGAAGCATTGCGGGCCCAGGCCATCGCGGCCCGTTCCTACGCACTCGCGGAGAAGCGCAGCGAACAGTGGCAGACCTGCGACACGACGAACTGCCAGGTGTACGGAGGTTCGGGAACGGAGGACCCCCGTACCGATGACGCCGTCCGCACCACCCGGGGAGTCGCGCTGATGAAGGACGGCGCGGTCATCCGCAGCGAGTTCTCGGCATCGACCGGTGGATACAGCGCCGGCGGCACCTTCCCGCCCGTCGAGGACCTCGGCGACAAGGTCGCACCCAACCGGCAGTGGGCCAAGACCGTCACCGCCGGTGAGATCGGCACGGCATTCGGTGTGGGCGAACTCCAGAACATCGACGTCATCGCCCGCAACAACCTCGGCGACGCGGGAGGCCGCGCCACGCAGGTCCGCGTCATCGGCTCCGATCGGACCATCGAGACCACGGGTGCCGAGGCACGTGCCAAGCTCGGACTGCGGTCCGACTGGTTCACCGTGCAGGAAGGCACCGAAGCGGCCGTGCCGCCGCCCACACCGGCACCGGAGATCGACACCGAAGTGGGAGCACTTCGGTTCGAGACCAGCGACAGCTCGGAAATCCAGCGGGCATATCTGGAACTCGGTGGGGTCGAGAGCATCCTCGGTTCGCCCGTCGGACCCGAACTGATGCTTCCGGACGAGCGAGGCAAGTTCCGGATCTTCACCGGTGGCGCGATCGTGTGGACTCCTGAGGTCGGCGCCCAGATCATCGACTCGAGCTTCCTGCGTGACTGGTTCCCGAGCACCGGCAGCGCCGAATAGAGCTGACCACCCGACACAGTGAGCAATGCCGTCCACGGAGTCCGTGGGAGGCATTGCTGTGTGTAATGCCGCAGCGTTGTGTAATGCCGCAGCGTTGACATTGACGCAACGTCAAGATGCACGCTGGATATCGAGCAGAACGGGGGCGGAAACCATGCGGCGCGAATGGTCGATCCAGGAGCTCGCCCGGGCCTCCGGCGTCACCAGCCGCACCCTGCGGCACTACGACGACGTCGGGGTGCTTGCACCGAGCCGTACAGGGCGTAACGGGATGCGCTTCTACGGCTCGGGCGCGCTGGTCCGGCTGCAGCGGATCCTGCTGCTGCGCGACCTCGGTCTCGGACTACCCGCGATCCGTGAGGTCCTCGACGACCACCGTGACACCGCGGGTGCGCTGCGTACCCACCTCGAACTGCTCGAACACGAGCGAACCCGACTCGAACGCCGGATCCGGGCGGTTCGCACGACCCTCGAGAAAACAGAGAAAGGAGAAGATCTGATGGCGAACGAAGTGTTCGACGGGTTCGACCACACGCAGTACCGCGACGAAGTGACGGAGCGCTGGGGTGAACAGGCGTATGCCACCGGCGACCGCTGGTGGCGCGGGATGAGCGAGCACGAACGTGGCGACTGGAAGGCGCACGTCGACCGGCTCGGTGCCGACTGGACCGCCGCGGCGCAGGCAGGTCTCGACCCGCACGGACAACAGGCCCAGGTACTCGCACGGCGTCACGTCGAGTGGTTGAGGTCTGTGCCCGGAACACCTGCCCACGGGGAGGGCGCCTGCAACCTGCGCGATTACGTGCTCGGTCTCGCCGACATGTACGTCGACGACGACCGGTTCGCCGCCAACTACGGCGGTACCGCCGGAGCCGAGTTCGTGCGCGCTGCCCTGCAGCATTACCTCTGATCACCCGGCCCTTTCGGGACCCGCCGACAGACCGAAAGGGCATCGGGGTGACAAGGTCGTTACCCTGGTTCTCCGTGACTGCTGCATCAGCGCCCCAGCCCTCTCCCGGTGAGTACGACCTGATCGTCGTCGGCTCCGGATTCTTCGGACTGACGATTGCCGAGCGCGCGGCCACGCAGCTCGGGAAGCGGGTCCTCGTGGTCGAACGCCGCCACCATCTCGGTGGCAATGCGTACTCCGAACCCGAACCGGAGACCGGGATCGAGGTCCACAAGTACGGAGCCCATCTGTTCCACACGTCGAACAAGAGAGTCTGGGATTACGTCACCCAGTTCACCGACTTCACCGGCTACCAACATCGCGTGTTCGCGAAGCATGGCGGCCAGGCCTACCAGTTCCCCATGGGCCTCGGCCTGATCTCCCAGTTCTTCGGGCGCTACTACAGCCCGGACGAGGCGCGGGAACTGATCAAGCAACAGTCCGCCGAGATCTCGACCGCCGATGCGCAGAACCTCGAGGAGAAGGCGATCTCCCTGATCGGCCGTCCTCTGTACGAGGCGTTCATCCGCGACTACACCGCCAAGCAGTGGCAGACCGACCCCAAGGAACTGCCCGCAGGCAACATCGCCCGCCTTCCCGTGCGGTACACGTTCGACAACCGCTACTTCAACGACACCTACGAGGGTCTGCCCGTCGACGGCTATACCGCGTGGCTCGAGAACATGGCGAAGGACCCGAAGATCGAGATCCGGCTCGACACCGACTGGTTCGAGGTGCGCGACGAGATCCGTGGCGCGAGCCCCGACGCACCCGTCGTCTACACCGGTCCGCTCGACCGTTACTTCGACTACTCCGAAGGCAAGCTCGGCTGGCGCACCCTCGACTTCGAGACCGAGGTTCTGCCCACCGGTGATTTCCAGGGCACCCCGGTCATGAACTACAACGACGCCGATGTGCCCTTCACCCGCATCCACGAGTTCCGGCACTTCCACCCCGAACGCGATACGTATCCGGCGGACAAGACCGTCATCATGCGTGAGTTCTCGCGTTTCGCGGAGGACGAGGACGAGCCGTACTACCCGATCAACACGGCCGACGACCGCGCGAAGGTCAACGCCTACCGCGAGCTCGTCAAGAACGAAGCCATCGAGAACAAGGTGCTGTTCGGCGGCCGTCTCGGCACCTACCAGTACCTCGACATGCACATGGCCATCGCGAGCGCGTTGACCATGTTCGACAACACGGTGGCGCCGCACTTCGAGTCGGGCGCACCGATTGCAGGGGACGTCTCATGAGCAGGTCCACCACCGCCGTCGCGCCCGCACCCGATGCGACTGCAGACGAACCACTCGGCAAGGCGCTGCTCCAGCGGATCATCCTGCCGCGCCCCGGCGAACCCCTCGACGTGAGAACCCTCTACATCGAGGAATCGGCCACCAACGCGCGGCGAGCGCATGCGTCGAGCCGCACCGAGCTGAATATCGGCGGAGAATCCGAGGTGTCGCTGTGCACCTACTTCAACGCGTTCCCGGCGAGCTACTGGCGTCGCTGGAGCACGCTGAACTCGGTGGTGCTGCGACTCGAACTCACCGGTCACGGGCGTATCGACATCTACCGCAGCAAGGCGGATTCGAGTCGCATCCACGTGCAGGGCCGTGAATTCCAGGGCTCCGGCATCGTCCTCGAACTCGAGACCGACCTCGGCCCGTTCGAGGACGGCGGGTGGGTCTGGTTCGATGTCACCACCGACACCGACGTCACGGTCCATGCCGCGGGCTGGTTCGCGCCCGTCGAGGCACCCGGCAAGGCGTCCGTCGCGGTGGGTATCCCCACGTTCAACCGGCCGGCCGACTGTGTCGCGGCGCTGCGCGCACTCGCATCGGACCCGCTGGTCATGGACGTCATCGACGCGATGATCATCCCCGACCAGGGCACCCGCAAGGTCCGCGACCAGGACGGCTTCGAGGACGCAGCGGCGCCGTTCGGCGACCGCCTCGTCATCCACGACCAGGCCAACCTCGGTGGCTCCGGTGGCTACAGCCGCATCATGTACGAGGCGCTGAAAACCACTGATGCGCCGTACATCCTGTTCATGGACGACGACATCGAGATCGAACCCGACTCGATCCTGCGCGCACTCGCGTTCTCGCGATTCGCCAAGTCTCCGACCCTCGTCGGCGGACAGATGCTCAACCTGCAGGAACGCAGCCACCTCCACACGATGGGCGAGGTCGTCGACCGGTCGATCTTCATGTGGTCGGCGGCGCCGAACGTCGAATACGACCACGATTTCTCCGCGTACCCACTGCGCGACCGCGAGAACTCGAAGCTGCTGCACCGGCGCATCGACGTCGACTTCAACGGCTGGTGGATGTGCATGATCCCGCGCGTCGTCGCGGAGGAGATCGGGCAGCCGCTGCCGCTGTTCATCAAGTGGGACGACGCCGAGTACGGATTGCGTGCCCGCGCCGCCGGCTACTCCACGGTGACCATGCCCGGTGCCGCGATCTGGCACATGGCGTGGAGCGACAAGGACGACGCCATCGACTGGCAGGCGTACTTCCACCTGCGCAACCGTCTGGTCGTCGCTGCCCTGCACATGCCGGGCGACGGGAAGGGCATGGTCCTCGACACGGTCAAGGCCACCATCAAGCATCTGGTGTGCCTCGAGTACTCGACGGTCGCGATCCAGAACAAGGCCATCGAGGACTTTCTCGCAGGCCCCGAGAACCTGTTCGAACTACTGCCCACGTCGCTCGGCGACGTGCATGCGCTGCGGAAGAACTTCTCGGACGCCCGCGTGCTCCCGTCGTCGACCGAACTGCCGTTGCCGTCGGGCGCGGAAGTGGGTGCCGTCGGAATGCCTGGCGGCCCGATCGGGAAGATCAAACGGCTCGCGAAGGGCGTACTGCACAGCGTGCGCGCCGAGAACCCCGAGCATCACACCCGTCCGCAGCTCAACGTGCCGACGATCGATGCCCGCTGGTTCCTGCTGTCGCAGGTCGATGGTGTGACGGTCACCACCGCGGACGGCCGGGGCGTCGTCTACCGTAAGCGCGACCGCGCGCAGGCCCAGGCCCTATTGACCGAGGCGCTGCGGTTGCGGCGCGAACTCGCACAGCGTTTCCCGGAACTGAAGCAACGTTACCGAGATGCGGTTCCCGCCCTGACCAGCAAAGAGGAGTGGGAACGTGTCTTCGGCATCGACGGATAGCGTCACTGTCCCGGCCGGCGACGGCACCGCAGACGTGCGCGTCGACCTCGACCGCGCGCCCGTCGAGGTGCGGATGCTGCACGCAGTGCAGGGCACCGTCGGCGCCCTGCCCGGAGCGACCTCGGTCGCGCGCGGCATGTCGCACTTCGGGGAGCACGCCCTCGGCTGGATCGCGATCGGCGCAGTGGGCGCTCTCGCGGATCCGAAACGACGCACGCAGTGGGCGGGTGTCGCCATCGGGGCGGTCGGAGCGCACGCCGCATCGATCGTCATCAAGCGCGTCGTCCGCCGTCGTCGCCCGAACCATCCGTCCGTGCAGGTCAACGTGTCGACGCCGAGTCGGCTGAGTTTCCCGTCGTCGCATGCGACGTCCACGACGGCAGCGGCTGTGCTGATGGCGCGCACCACCGGGCTACCCTTTCCGGCGATGCTCGTGCCGCCGATGCTGCTGTCGCGTCTCGTTCTCGGTGTGCACTATCCGACGGATGTCCTGGCCGGTGCTGCGCTCGGGGCGGCGTCCGCTGCTGTGGTGGCGCGGGCAGAGAAGAAGTTTGGAGAGCGATGAGCGAGGAACCGACCGCCGTTTCGGAGGCCCCGAAGAGCCTTCCGGCGGCCATCGTCAAGGCAGTGCGCCCACGGCAGTGGGTCAAGAACGTGCTGGTGCTCGCGGCGCCGATGGCGGCGGGGTCCGTCACCGAATCCTCCGTGCTGCTGCCGGTTGCGCTCGCGTTCGTGGTGTTCTGCATGGCGGCGTCCGGGATCTACCTCGTCAACGACGCGCTGGATGTCGAGGCCGACCGGGCACACCCGACCAAGCGGTTCCGGCCGATCGCGGCAGGGGTGTTGTCACTGCAGCTCGCGTACATCATGGCTGTCGGCCTGCTCGTAGCGTCGATCGTCCTGTCGTTCCTCGCGAACTGGCAGCTGGCGGTGGTGATCGCCGTCTACATCGTCATCCAGCTCGCATACTGTTTCGGCCTCAAGCACCAGGCAGTGCTCGACATCTGCATCGTCTCGTCGGGTTTCTTGATCCGTGCGATCGCAGGCGGTGTGGCCGCCGGGATCCCGCTGTCGCAGTGGTTCCTGCTGATCATGGCGTTCGGGTCGTTGTTCATGGCGGCCGGTAAGCGGTACGCGGAGCTGCGGCTCGCGACGCGGACCGGTGCGAAGATCCGCAAGTCGCTCGAGTACTACACCGAGACGTATCTGCGGTTCGTATGGACACTCGCGGCCACGGCCGTCGTGATCTGTTACGGCCTGTGGGCGTTCGAGCAGGACACGATCGCCGGTTCCAACTGGTACGCGATCTCGATGATTCCGTTCGTCGTCGCGATCCTGCGGTATGCGGTGGATGTCGACGGTGGCGATGCCGGTGAGCCCGAGGAGATCGCTCTGGGCGACCGGGTGCTGCAGCTCCTTGCGGTGGTGTGGATCGTGGTGGTCGGCGGTGCTGTCTACCTCTTCTGACGTCGTGGACGGCGTCGATGACAGCGCGGTGGGCAGGTCGGTCACCGACCGGCCCGCCCGGTCGGGTCGCCTCGCGACGGGGGTGTTCACCGGCGGTGTCGTGATTGCGGCACTGCTGATGTTCCTGGGGGCGTGGGAACGCCGCTGGATCGCCGACGACGGTCTGATCGTGTTGCGCACCGTACGCAACCTGATGGCAGGCAACGGTCCGGTGTTCAACATCGGCGAGCGGGTCGAGGCCAACACTTCCACCCTGTGGACGTACATCGTCTACGCGGTGGGAGAGCTGAGCGGAATTCGCCTCGAATACGTGGTGCTCACGATCGCCCTGATGTTGTCGACCGGCGCAATCGTGCTGGCCATGCTCGCCGCCGCGCGGATGTACCGGTGGCGCCTGCGGGGCACCACGGGCACTGTTCTGCTCCTGCC
Organism: Rhodococcus sp. NPDC060090; assembly: GCF_042729855.1. NCBI lineage: Bacteria > Bacillati > Actinomycetota > Actinomycetes > Mycobacteriales > Nocardiaceae > Rhodococcus > Rhodococcus sp. NPDC060090. Next base: position 151,039 of record NZ_JBHWXB010000013.1, read on the forward strand.
GGCGGGAGTGCTGGTCTACATCGCCGTGCCGCCCGCGCGCGACTTCGCGACGTCCGGGCTCGAGACCTGCTTGGTGATCTGCTGGATCGCGCTGCTGTGGCTGCTGCTCGTGCGGTGGGCGACCCCCGACTCGAAGCAGGAGAACCTGCCGGGGACTACACAGATCCTCGTCACCGCGTTCGTTGCGGGGCTCGGTCCGCTCGTACGGCCCGAACTCGCCATTCTGGCGGCCGGGGCGCTGGCCATGCTGTTCCTCGCGCAGGGGCTGACGTGGCGGGTGCGGGTAGCGATGGTCGCGGTAGCAGGGCTGGTGCCGGTGGCGTATCAGATCTGGCGGATGGGTTACTACGGTCTGCCGTACCCGAACACCGCTGTGTCCAAGGATGCGGGCGGAGCGAAGTGGTCCCAGGGGTTCGAGTATCTCGGCAATCTCGTGAGTCCGTACCTGCTGTGGTTGCCGGTGCTGTTTCTGGCGGTCGTCGCTGCGGTGGTGCTGTGGACCACGCGGACCCCGGCCCGCGACGGTGCTGTGTCGCCCGACTCTGTGTCACTCGGTGCCGGGTCATCCGAGAGGGGAGCCGACCTTCGGGCGTGGGCTCTGCGGGGGCAGCGGGCGCTGCGCACCCCGACGACGGTCGTCTTCTTCGCGCTCGGCGCGGGTCTGCTGCTGATGCTCTATTCGATGCGCGTCGGCGGCGACTTCATGCACGGTCGCGTGCTGTTGCCGCCGCTGTTCTGCTTGCTGCTTCCGGTCGCCGTCGTGCCGCTGCGGGTGCCCGCGCGGTCGGAGATCGGCAACAACAGGGCCACCCGCATGGCGGGAGGTATGGCGCTGCTGTGGATCGGGACGGTGATCTGGGCGTTCTTTGCCTCGAACACGACGGGCATGCCCGAGGGTGCGGTGGTGGGCCGATCGGGGATCGTCGACGAGCGTGCGTTCTACGTGCTCAACACCGGTCATCAGCATCCGATCCTCGCGACCGACTATCTGGACTACCCGCGCATGCGCGCGATGGTCGAGGCCATCGCGAACACTCCGGACGGTGGGCTGCTGCTGTCGTCCCCTTCGTATGACGTGTGGGACGTGGTGCCTCCGCCTCTGCCGATTCCTCCAGGCGGTGCCGGGCACACGGTCTACTTCCTGAATCTGGGGATGACGAGCATGAACGTCGGCCTGGATGTGCGTGTGGTCGATCAGATGGGCCTGGCGTATCCGCTCGCTGCACATACCGAGCGACTAGAGGACGGCCGGATCGGGCACGACAAGATCCTCTACCCCGACTGGGTGGTCGCGGACTCCGGGATGGTCGATGTCCACCCGTGGATGCCCGCGTACCTCGACGAGGACTGGGTTGCGATGGCGCACGTGGCGTTGACGTGTCCTGAAACACAGGAACTGCTCGCGTCGTCGAGTGCGGAACTCACGTGGCCTCTGTTCAAGCGGAATCTGCAGAATTCGTTCGAGTACGCCGGGTACCGCATCGAGCGGGTGCCGAAGTATGAGATTGCGCGCTGCGGTCTGGAAATGCCGGCCCCTCGAGGTTAAGATCCTGACGGTTTTCGGAAGAATGTCGCATTCATGCAGTTGACCTGGATGAATGCGACATTTTCGTTGCGGGGGGATTCAGGCGACCCGGCAGGGGACCCCCGTCGAGGTCTCGCTAAGATCACGCCGGATAACGGATATGTAACGTTCGGGCCCCTGCGATGCGACGAAGTGGTCAAGACAAGCTCAAGACCTTGGGAATCGGGGTTTGTCAGAGATCACGCTGTCCTTTACAGTCTTGACCGCAGTGTGACTTGAAGGCGACCTTCACCCGGTTGCCGCCGCCGAAATCCGTCGGGGGACGCAGACGCGGACGCCGCAGATCGAGAAAGTGAGCATTGTTCATGCGTTTTGCCCCTAGGTTGTCGCAGGGCCTTCGCAGGCGCCTGCTCGGCACCGCCGCCGCAGCGCTGGTACTCCCTGTTGCTGCAGGTGTTGTCGGCACGACCGCGGCTCTCGCCGCGCCGGCTCAGGCCGCGCCGGTCTCGCACCGTGCGCCCGCCGGAGGTTTCGAAGAGGTATTCGTCGAATCCGACATGGGTCCGATCAAGGTCCAGATCCAGTGGGCCGCACGCGGTGGCGACGCCGCTCTCTACATGCTCGACGGCCTGCGTGCCCGCGACGACGCGAACGCATGGTCCTTCGACACCAACGCGCTGGATCAGTTCGCGAACGACAACCTCAGCCTGATCATGCCCGTCGGTGGCCAGGCGAGCTTCTACACCGACTGGTACTCGCCGAGCAACTTCAACGGCCAGGACATCACCTACAAGTGGGAGACGTTCCTGACCGAGCAGCTCCCGTCCTACCTCGAGACCCGCGGTGTCTCGCGTACCAACAACGGCATCCTGGGTCTGTCGATGGGCGGTTCCGCTGCCCTGACCCTGGCCGCGTACCACCGCGACCAGTTCCAGTTCGCGTCGTCGCTGTCGGGCTACCTGAACCTGTCGGCTCCCGGCATGCGTGAGGCCATCCGTATCGCGATGCTCGACGCAGGCCGCTTCAACGTCGACTCGATGTGGGGCCCGCCGTGGAACCCGGCATGGCTGCGCAACGACCCGTTCGTGTTCGCGCCGAAGCTCGAGGGCCTGTCCATGTACATCTCGGCGGCCAGTGGCCTGCCCGGTGAGCACGACAACCCGAAGGGCCTGGTCGGCTTCTACAACACGGCCAACGCCATGGGCCTCGAGGCGCTGTCCCTCGTCCAGACCCGCGCCTTCCAGGTGAAGCTCGCGACCCTGGGTATTCCGGCCACCTTCGACTTCCCGGCCCGCGGAACGCACGCGTGGAAGTACTGGGAGGACGAGCTGTGGAAGGCTCGCCCGCAGATCCTGGACGCCCTCAACGCGCACTGATCTGACTGCCTGGCCAAGCACACTGTTCTGACGTCGCCGCCCGGTTGCTCCTCACGGAGTAACCGGGCGGCTTCGTGCATTCGGTAACAATTTCCCCACCTGTCACAGCGAGGCTCCCTCACATCACGTCGTTCGACGTGTAGAAACAGGACTCGGGCGTGGTCGATCCGGTCGACGGGACGGCCCCCGCGATACCGAGTCCGCTCGGCGGACGACTTTGTATTACCGCAATGCAGGAAGTGAGCGATGTCGATGCGAACTGTGCATGGTGGCCATCGGGGGAGGCCGAACGAGAAAGCCGTACGGCGAGCGCCACGGCCGGGCGGGAGGACGCAGCGACGACTGCTCGCACTCGTCGCTGCGGCGCTCGTGGCGCCGGTCGGAGCGGGATTGACGACCGTCGCGGTGGCGACGGCACAACCGTCGGTCACCGAATCCGGCCCGGCAGCGACGCAGGACTCGTCCGGCGCGACCGTGCGTCAGGTCGACTGGCTCACCGATCGCCGGGTCGCGCTCTGGATCGATTCGCCGTCGATGGGTACACCCATCCAGGTTCAGCTGCTGCTCGCGCGGGATTGGAACCTCACACCGGAGGCGCGGTTCCCCTCGGTGTTCATGCTCGACGGCCTGCGCGCTCGCGACGACGAGAACGGCTGGACGCTCGAGACGGACGCCGAGCAGTTCTTCGCAGACAAGAACGTCAACGTGGTGCTTCCGGTCGGAGGCCAGTCGAGTTTCTACGCAGACTGGGTGGACCAGAACAACGGGCAGAACTACAAATGGGAGACCTTCCTGACGAAGGAGCTCCCGACCATCCTCGAGAAGGATTGGCGCACCACCGACAAGCGCGGTGTGGTCGGGCTGTCGATGGGTGGCACTGCGGCGATGTTCCTCGCGGCCCGCAACCAGGGTTTCTTCCAGTTCGCGGGATCGCTGTCGGGGATCCTCACCACCACGACCCTGGGTATGCCCGAGGCCATCCGCTATGCGATGCAGGACGCCGGTGGTTTCGACGTCGATGCGATGTGGGGCGAGCCGGGCAGCGAGAGCTGGGAGTCGCACGATCCGTACCTCCTCGCCGACAAACTCCGCGGCGTGAGCATGTACGTCTCGAGCGGTAGCGGCAGCACCGGTCCGTACGACCAACCGACCACGGTTCCCGGCGTGAGCACCAACTATGCGGGTATGGGGCTCGAGATCCTGTCCCGCCTGACCTCGCAGGCGTTCGCGACGAAGGTCAACAAACTCGGTATCCCCGCGCAGATCGTGTACCGGCCGTCGGGTACGCATTCGTGGCCGTACTGGGAGTTCGAACTGCATCAGCTGTGGCCGCAACTCGCCAACACCCTCGGCGTCGAGATCCAGAAGCCCGAGTGCGCTCCACTCGGAGCGTTCGGCGGGGTCGCGGCCGCGAATCCGTGGCTCGGCGACTGCGTGACACGCGAGTACGCCGTCGCGGGTGGTTCCGTGCAGGACTTCCGCCACGGTCGGGTCTTCTCGTCCGGCGGCACCGCGGTGCCTGTCGCGGGAGCGATCGGCGGCAAGTACCAGAGCGCCGGTGGACCCGCAGGCCGGCTCGGCTATCCGACGACCGAGGAGCGGGGAACCGCGGACGGCCGCGGCCGCTTCAACCATTTCCAGCACGGAGCCGTCTACTGGACTCCTGAGCACGGCGCACGCACAGTGCAGGGCGCGATCTTCGAGGAATGGAAGGAGCAGGGCTGGGAAGCCGGTCCGCTCGGATATCCGGTGCTCGACGAGGTCGGCACCCCCGACCAGCGCGGCACCGTCCAGGCATTCGAGATCGGCGCGATGTACTGGACGGAAGCGACCGGCGCGAACGGCGTGCTGGGGAAGATTCTGGCCAAGTACGGCGAGCTCGGTTACGAGACCGGAGTACTCGGTTATCCGACCTCGAGCGAGCATGTGATCACCGGCGACGGGCGATTCACCGAGTTCGAGCACGGCACCGTCTACTGGACACACCAGACAGGTGCGTGGCCGGTGCGTGGCCGTGTGCTCGAGGCCTGGGTGGCCGAGGACGCAGAGAACGGCAGGCTCGGTTACCCGATCGGCGACGAGACGCCGATCGAGGGCGGAATCGAGCAGAAGTTCCAGCACGGGTCCGTCACCGTCGTCGGTGATGTCCCCACGATTCACCCGTGATGCCGTACTGATTCACCCGTGATGTCGTACTACGGACGGATTCTGTACAACGGCTGAGCCCATAGCCCACTCGGTGCCGGTCGGAGCAGGCGCTCCGGCCGGCACCGTTTGCGCTCTGTAGCCTGGACCGAGCTCAGCTCAGATCGACTCGATTTCCGGATGTGAGGACACCCAAGATGCCTGCACGGACCCGCTCGCGCTCGACCCGCGTCCTCGGTGCGATCGCCGCAGCATTGACCTCCGCGGCCGTCCTGGCCGCGTGCGGTAGCGACGACTCGACTGCCACGAACACCCCCGACGTCACGACGACCACTTCCGCGACGACCTCCGCCGAGGCGACCACCTCGGAGGAGACGGAGCCCGGCGACACCACCACCTCGGATGCGTCCGGCACCGAGGACACCACCACGGATGCTGCCCCGACGAGCCCGGGCGAAGCAGCGACCGCGCCGCCGCCGGGCTCGCAGCCGGCCCCCAGCGAGAGCGGTGAGGCGTTCCTCGCCGCGCTGCGCGACGCGGGCGTCGAGCCGTCGGACGAGGCGAGCTCGATTGCGATCGCGGACTACGTCTGCGGCGCCGAAGCGCAGGGCGGTGCTCCCGACGAGATCAAGACGATGGTGACCGCCCTTGTGGGCAGCGGATCCGTCGCCGCCGGTGAGGAGATCACCGAAGAGGACGCATCCACGACCGCCGACACCTACATCTCGGTCGCTCACGACACGTACTGCAGCTGACCGGTACAGCAGGTAGAGGGAGAAGCACTTCATGGCCAGGACGAAGCGGCGTCGCGGACGCAAGATCGTGGTACTCGGGGCGCTGCTCCTTCTGGTCCTGGTGCTGGCGCTCTGGTACATGCTGGCGGGGCGTTTGGACGTACCCGGACCCATCACACCCCCCGGGCCGGACGAACCGCAGTCGCAGCCTGCGTCGTGCCCCGACGTCCAGGTGGTTGCGGTGCCCGGCACGTGGGAGTCTGCAGTCGGAGACGATCCGTACGACCCGACGGCCAACCCGGCGTCACTGATGTTGAACGTGACGCGACCGCTGCAGGAACAGTTCGACCCGCAGCGTGCGGACGTCTACACGGTTCCGTACGTCGCTCAGTTCTCCAATCCGGTCGCGCTCCCGCCGGACGGCCAGCAGTCGTACAACAACAGCCGTAGCGCCGGTACCGCCGCGATGACCGAGTTCCTCGCGGGACGGTCGGCGGAGTGCCCGCTGACCGGGTACATCCTCACCGGGTTCTCCCAGGGCGCCGTCATCGCAGGCGACGTCGCGTCCCAGATCGGCGCGGGCACCGGGCCGGTCCCCGCGGATCGGGTCTTCGGTGTCGCGTTGATCAGTGACGGCCGTCGCGACGGTGTGACGGGCATCGATATCGGCCCGCCCGTCATCGGGGTCGGGGCCGAACTCTCGCTCGCCGGGCTCAGACTTCCCGGCATCACGATGACCGGCGAACGTTCCGGTGGATTCGGCACGCTCGACGATCGCACGTTCCAGATCTGTGCACCGTCCGACAGCATCTGCGATGCGCCGCCGGATGCGCTCAACCCGACCAACTGGATGACCGCTGCGCCGCGGCTTCTCGAGTACGTCAACAATCCGATCCACGCCCTCTACAACACGTTCGTAGTGGACGAATCGGGCACGACCGCGACGCAGTGGGTCGCGGGGTGGGCGGCCGAGAAGATCGAGTCCGCGCCGCGTCCTCCGGAAGAGTGACGAATTTCGGTTACTCGGCGGTAGTGTCCGTGCTCACGTAACCGGTACAATCTACCGACTGCCGCCTACGGGACAGCCCGTGAGTGATGTCGGCGGGGCCGGGGGGAGACGGCGGGACAGTTCCACCGTAGTGACCGAAGGGGATGGATGTGTGTCGTGAGCGGCTGAAGCCTCGGGGGAACGGCGGGCCGATCGGAATGATCCTCGTCACGGAGGTACGTGCACAGATCGCCGAACGAGACCGTGTTTCGCGGATGGCGGTCCCGGTGTCGTATCTTTGATGCTTCCCATCTCGGACGGAAGGGTTCGTGCCACAGGAACCGCTGCTCGCGGGGGAGCGAGCTGAGCCGATCTGTAACATATTCGTGATCTCGGATCGATGGACAGTACTGGCGGGTTGATTGCCGAGGCTGTCAGTGCCGTGCAGGCACCACGATCCGGTAGCGCGAACAACGAAAATGGAGCGCAACCATGTCGAGTGGTTGTGGGATCGCTTCGACAGGGAGAAGGAATTGAGCGTCGGGTTCGAAGAGTTCATCGATGAGAGCGGGCAGATCAAACTGCCGGAGGGCAGTACGTTGCTCGATCACCTCGAGCAGCACACTGCTTCCAACGGTGACGAGCTGGCCTACCGGTACATCGATTACTCGCGTAACCGTGACGGCGATGTGGACGAGCTCACCTGGGCACAGTTCGGCGTGCGGCTCCGTGCGATCGCTGCTCGATTGCAGCAGGTCACCAATCCCGGCGACCGTGTTGCGATCCTTGCGCCCCAGGGCCTCGACTACGTGGTGTCGTTCTTCGCGGCGATCTACGCGGGTGCCATCGCGGTTCCGCTCTTCGACCCGGACGAGCCGGGTCACACGGATCGCCTGCACGCCGTCCTCGGCGACTGCACGCCCAGCGCGATCCTCACGGCCACCTCGTCCGCCGCAGGTGTGCGTCAGTTCTTCCGGCCACTCCCCGCTGCGCAACGACCCCGCGTGATTGCCGTCGACGCGATCCCCGACGCCGTCGCCGACTCCTGGAAGCGTCCCGTCGCCACCAGCGACGACATTGCCTACCTCCAGTACACGTCCGGTTCGACGCGTGTGCCCGCCGGTGTGGAGATCACCCACCGGTCGGTGCTCACCAACGTGGTCCAGATGGCCGACTCGATGGAGCTCAACGAGCACTCGCGGGGCGTCACCTGGTTGCCGCTGTTCCATGACATGGGCCTGCTCACCGTCATCCTCCCGGCGATCGGTGGCAAATACATCACGATCATGAGTCCCCGTGCCTTCGTGCAGCGACCGGGCCGGTGGATCCGTGAACTCGCCGCCGTCTCCGACGGAGCAGGCACCTTCGCGGCAGCGCCGAACTTCGCGTTCGAGCATGCCGCCGCGCGCGGCCTGCCCAAGGGCGACGAGACGCTCGACCTGAGCAACGTGATCGGTCTGATCAACGGCAGCGAGCCGGTGACGACGTCGTCCATGCGCAAGTTCAACGAGGCGTTCGCGCCCTACGGGCTGCCGAAGACCGCGATCAAGCCGTCCTACGGCATGGCCGAGGCCACGCTGTTCGTGTCGTCGACCAGGAACTCCGAAGAAGCCAAGGTCCTCTACGTGGACCGGAACGAGCTCAACGCCGGTCGGATCGTGCTGGTCGACCGCGATGCGCCGGGCGCCATCCCACAGGTGTCGTGCGGCTACGTCGCACGCAGCCAGTGGGCCGCGATCGTCGACGCGGAGACCGGTGCGGAGGCCCCGGAAGGCCGAGTCGGTGAGATCTGGCTGCACGGCGACAACATCGGAATCGGTTACTGGGGCCGCAAGGACGAGACGGCCGAGACCTTCCACAACAAGATCACGAAGCGTGTCGCCGAGGGAAGCCAGGCCGAGGGCACCCCAGAGGACGCCAACTGGCTGCGCACGGGCGACTACGGCGTCTACGTAGACGGCGAGCTGTACATCACGGGTCGCGTCAAGGACCTCGTGATCGTCGACGGCCGCAATCACTATCCGCAAGACCTCGAGTTCTCCGCCCAGGAAGCGAGCTCTGCGCTGCGTCCGGGCTTCGTCGCCGCGTTCGCGGTACCGGCGAACCAGCTGCCGAGGGTCGTGTTCGACAACTCGGCATCGGGCCTGCAGTTCGACGTCGACGACTCGTCGGAACAACTCGTGGTCGTCGCCGAGCGCGCTCCGGGTGCAGGCAAGGCCGACCCGCAGCCGATCGCCGACGCCGTGCGCGCCGCGATCTCCGCGCGACACGGTGTGACCGCGCGCGATGTGCTTCTCGTACCGGCCGGATCCATTCCTCGTACATCGAGTGGGAAGATTGCGCGGCGGGCCTGCAAGGCCGCCTACATCGAGGGAACGCTGCGTGGTGGGTACCAGCAGCAGGCGTTCCCCGACAGCGTGTAAGAAATTGTCCTCTGTCCGGGTAGCGTGGTGGGTTGATGGCTGACACTGAAATGACCGTTGCGCAGCTGCGCGAATGGCTGCGGAACTGGATTGCCGACGCAACCGGCCAGCCGGTCTCCCAGATCTCGGACGACCGTCCGATGGAGGAGTTCGGGCTGGCGTCGCGAGACGCCGTCGCACTCAGCGGCGACATCGAGGATCTCCTCGGTGTCACGCTGACGGCGACGGTCGCGTACCAGCACCCGACGATCGCCTCGCTGGCGACTCGCATCATCGAGGGCGAACCGGAGGTGCCGGAAGGCACCGACGACGCGTTCTATGTCGCCGGTGGCGGCCTCGGTTCCAAGGATGTCGCGATCGTCGGCATGTCGACGCGCCTTCCCGGGAACGTCCACACCCCGGCCGAGATGTGGGATCTGCTCGCGTCCGGGCGCGACGGCATCACGGATCTGCCCGAGGGCCGCTGGTCGGAGTACGACGGCGATCCGCTCGTCTCCGAGGCCATCGCGAACGCGAACACCCGCGGCGGCTACCTCGACGACGTCAAGGGTTTCGACGCCGAGTTCTTCGCGATGTCGCCGCGCGAGGTCAAGATGGTCGACCCTCAGCAGCGTCTCGCGCTTGAACTGACGTGGGAGGCACTCGAGCACGCCCACATCCCGGCGAGCGACCTCAAGGGCGGCTCGGTCGGTGTGTTCATCGGCTCGTCCGCGAACGACTACATGCTCATCACGGCGTCCGACGCGTCGGTGGCCGATCCATACGCGATCACCGGCACGTCCACGTCGATCGTGTCCAACCGCGTCTCGTACTTCTTCGACTTCCGCGGTCCGTCGATCAGCATCGACACGGCGTGCTCGTCGTCGCTCGTCGCGGTCCACCAGGCGGTACGTGCGCTGCGCGGTGGTGAAGCGAACGTCGCGATCGCCGGTGGCATCAACATGCTGCTCGCCCCCGCCGGGACGCTCGGTTTCGACGAAACCGGAATGCTCACCGGCGACGGCAAGATCAAGGCGTTCTCGGCGGACGCGAACGGCATCGTCCGGGCGGAGGGCGGCGGGCTCGTCGTCCTCAAGCGACTCGAGGACGCCGAACGCGACGGCGACAACATCCTCGCCGTGATCGCCGGATCGGCCGTCAACCAGGACGGACGCTCCAACGGCCTGGTCGCGCCCAACCCGGACGCGCAGGCGGACGTGCTGCGTCGCGCCTACCGCGACGCGCAGATCCTGCCGTCGGGTGTCGACTACATCGAGGCGCACGGCACCGGCACGGTGCTCGGCGACCCGATCGAGGCCGATGCCCTCGGCCGTGTCATCGGTCGCGGTCGCGAGGCAGACAAGCCGGCGCTGCTCGGTTCCGCGAAGACTAATTTCGGGCACCTCGAGGCTGCCGCAGGCGCCGCCGGCCTGATCAAGGTCGTTCTCGCGATGCAGGAGAACACGCTTCCTGCCACGCTCAACTACACCGCGCCCAATCCGTACATCCCGTTCGACAAGGTCAATCTCCGGGTGATCCCGGAAGGCGCCGAGTGGCCGCGCTACTCCGGTCGTGCTGTCGCAGGCGTCTCCGGTTTCGGGTTCGGCGGCACCAACGCGCACCTCGTCGTGCACGAGTACACCGGCTCGGAAGGCCAGAGCGACTCCGAGGCCGAGGTCGAGGTCCTGCCCGACAGTGCCGAGGCCGCCGAGCATGCTCCTCCTTCGGAGCCCGCACGCCAGTTGCCCGTCGTGCTCGCCGTGTCTGCACCGATGCCGTCACGCCGTCGCCGTGCGGCGGCGGATCTTGCCGACTGGCTCGAAACCGAGGTGGGCAGCACTACCGCGCTGGCCGATGTGGCCCGCACGCTGTCGCGCCGCAACCACGGTCGGTCCCGTGCCGTCGTCATCGCGAGCGACCGCGCCGACGCGATCGCCGGGCTGCGTGCCGTCGCGGCAGGCAAGCCCGCGCAGAACGTCTTCACCGCCGACAGCCCGTCCCCGAACGGTCCGGTGTGGGTGCTCTCCGGATTCGGTGCGCAGCACCGCAAGATGGCCAAGCAGCTGTATCTGGAAAACCCGGTGTTCGCCGCTGCGGTCGACGAGGTCGACGAGTTCATCTTCGACGAGTCGGGCTTTTCCATGAAGGAGAAGTTCCTCGACGATGCGCAGGACTACAACGTCGAGACCGCACAGGTCGGTATCTTCACCATTCAGGTCGGACTCGCCGCGTTGCTGCGGCATCACGGTGCCGAGCCTGCAGCGATCGTCGGCCATTCGATGGGGGAGGCCGCAGGCGCGTACATCTCGGGAGGTCTGTCTCTCGAGGAGGCCGTGCGCGTGATCTGCGCCCGGTCGCGTCTGATGGGTGAGGCCGAGAGCGGGCTCGAGGGCGACGACATCCGCCTGATGGCGCTCGTCGAATACACCTCCGAGGAGATCACTTCGGTCCTGCCCGACTTCCCGCAGCTCGAGGTGTGCGTGTACGCGGCGCCTACCCACACCGTGATCGGTGGGCCGCAGGAGCAGGTCAATGCCATCGTCGCGCGCGCCGAGGCGGAGGAGAAGTTCGCTCGCGTCCTCCAGACCAAGGGTGCGAGCCACACCTCTCAGGTCGATCCGATCCTGGGTGAGCTCGCCGCCGAGCTCGCAGGCATGGAGCCGCAGCGACTGAAGGTGGACGTGTACTCGTCCGTCGACCAGGAAACGCTGTACCGCGCAGGTCACGAGGGCATCCACCCGGTCGAGTACTGGACGAAGGGCATGCGGCACAGCGTGTACTTCACCCAGGCGGTCCGGAAGGCGCTCACCGATGGGTACACGACGTTCGTCGAACTCAACGCCAATCCCGCGACGTTGATGTCGGTTGCTGCCACCGCGTTCGACGCCGGTGTGCAGGACGGCGTGTTCATCCAGACGCTCAAGCGTAAGGAAGACGAGTCGCTCGGTGTGCTCACCGCGCTCGCACAGCTCTACGTCCACGGGCACCAGGTGGATCTGCGCAGTCTGCTACCGGAGGGCGACTACGCCGACATTCCGCGCACCGCATTCCTGCGCAAGCCGTACTGGGTCGACGCCCGCATCGGCGGTAGCGGCGGCCACGGCCGGGTCCCCGGCGCGCACGTCGCGCTGCCCGACGGCAGGCACGTGTGGGAGGTGCAGGCGTCGGCGGTCACCGATCCCGCGGAGCTCGTCACCGCCGCCGCGTCGCAGGTCCTCGCCGATGTCGCTCTCACCGCATCCATCCGGCATGCCGAGCTGCCCGCCGCAGCCACGGTGACCACCACCCTCACCCCGCACCCGGGCGGTGCCTCGGTGCAGGTGCACGCCCGCACCGAGAGCGGTTTCACCCTCGTGCACGAGGGTGTCGTCACCTCCGGTGAGCCGCTGCCCACCCCGGTGATCGCCACTCGCGCTCGTCCGTCCGACGACGTCGAGGAACTGTCCGAGGTCGTCGAAACCTTCGGCGACAAGTGGGATCCCGAAGGCTCTCAGACCCTCGAAGCTCGCCTGACCCTGATCGTCGCCGAATCCATGGGGTACGCACCCGAGGATCTACCCGCCGAGATCCCGCTCATGGAGCTGGGCCTCGACTCGCTGATGGCGGTGCGCATCAAGAACCGCGTCGAGTACGAATTCGACATCCCGCAGCTGCAGTTGTCCGCGGTCAAGGACGCGTCGCTGCAGGATGTCGCGAAGTACCTGCACTACGCGGTCGAGAACCGCGAAGAGGTCGCGCAGCTCGCCGAGCAGCAGGCCGCGGAGAAGACAGCCGAGCGCGCTGGGACGGAAGCGTCGCTGTCGCCGGTCGAGGACACCACGGTGGTCGGCGAGGCAGAGCAGGTCCTTGCGGCGGCTGCGGAAGCGCAGGCTGCTGCTCCGGAAGAATCCGGCCTGAGTGAATCCGGCACAGAATCGTCCGGTCCGGATGTTCCGCCGCGCGACGCCGCTGAACGCCTGACTTTCGCGTCGTGGGCCGTGATCACCGGTAGATCCGCCAAGGGCATCTTCAACACGCTGCCGACCCTCGACGCCGCCGCGGCCGAGCGTCTCGCGGCACGGCTCACCGAGCGGTCCGGCGGGGAGATCACCGTCGACGACGTGCGCGGCGCGTCCACGATCGAACAGCTCGCGGAGACTGTCCGGCAGTATCTCGAGTCGTCCGACAAGATCGACGGAATAGTTCGGGCGCTGCGGTCCCGTCCCGAGGGGTCGTCGGCGGTGCCGGTGTTCGTGTTCCATCCCGCGGGTGGCTCGACCGTCGCGTACGAGCCGCTGCTGCGCCGCCTGCCTGCCGACACTCCGATGTACGGCTTCGAGCGCACCGAGGGCCCGATCGACGAACGTGCCAAGGTCTATCTGCCGCTGATCAAGGAGATCCAGGGCGACGGTCCGTATGTGCTGTACGGCTGGTCGCTCGGTGGGGTGCTGGCCTACGCGGTCGGTCGTCTGCTGCGGGCCGAGGGTAAGGACGTGCGGGTCATCGGTCTTCTCGACACGGTCATGCCCGGTGAGCAGGTCGAGGACACTCCCGAGGAGATCCGCAAGCGCTGGCAGCGGTACTCGGCCTTCGCGAAGAAGACCTACGGTATCGAGGCGCCGCTCCCGTACGACCTGCTCGCAGAGGCAGGCAGCGACGAAGAGCAGATCAAGATCCTCCTGAGCTTGCTCGAGATGAGCGGCGCAGAGATCCCCGGCGGCATCATCGAGCATCAGCGCACGTCGTGGCTCGACAACCGGGCGATCCAGACCGCGAAGCTCGAACGGTACGACGGCGATGTGGTGCTGTACATGGCCGACAAGTATCAGGACGACGCAATCGACCTGGAGCCGGCGTACGCTACCCGGCAGCCCGACGGCGGGTGGGGCGATGTGGTCGCGAATCTGGAGATCGTCCACGTCGGTGGCGATCACATCCAGATCGTCGACGAGCCGTACATCTCAAAGGTGGGGGCCGACCTGACCCGCAAGCTGGCCGACATCGAAGCCTCGAGGAGCTGAGCAAGTAGTGACCACCACGGCAGAGAAGCTGGCCGAGCTGCGCGCAAAACTGGAGATCGCGAACGAACCCGCAGGGGAAGTCGCGATCGCCAAACGCGCCCAGAAGGGAATTCCCAGCGCTCGGGAGCGCATCGACATGCTTCTCGACAAGGGCACCTTCGTCGAGATCGGCGCCCTGATGCGGACGCCCGGGAACCCGAACGCTTTCTACGGCGACGCGGTCGTCGTCGGGCACGGACTGGTCGACGGCCGGCCCGTCGCGGTGTTCTCGCACGATCAGACCGTCCTGGGCGGCAGTGTCGGTGAGATGTTCGGCCGCAAGGTGTCTGCCGTTCTGGAACATGCCTTGAAGATCGGCTGCCCGGTCGTCGGTATCAACGACTCCGGCGGAGCCCGCGTCCAGGATGCGGTGACTTCGCTCGCCTGGTACGGCGAGATAGGCAAGCGGACCGAGCCGCTGTCCGGGCTGGTCCCGCAGATCTCGGTCATCGTCGGCAAGTGCGCCGGTGGTGCGGTGTACGCGCCGATCAACACCGACGTCGTCGTCGCCACCGAAGAGGCGTACATGTTCGTCACCGGTCCGGACGTCATCAAGGCGGTCACGGGCGAGGACGTCAGTCTCGAGGAGCTCGGCAGCGCGCGTAAGCAGGCCGAATACGGCAACGTGCACCACGTCGCTTCCGACGAGAAGGCGGCCTTCGACTGGGTGCGTCAGTACCTGAGCTACATGCCGTCGAATGCGCAGGAGAAGCCTCCCGTGATCAACCCGGGCCTCGAGCCCGAGATCACGCCCGACGACATCGAACTCGACTCGTTCATGCCCGACGCCGACAACTCCGGTTACGACATGCACGACGTCCTGCTCAAGATCTTCGACGACGGCGATTTCTTCGAGGTGCGTTCACAGACGGCACCGAACATCATCACCGGTTATTCGCGCGTCGACGGACGCCCCGTCGGTGTGGTGGCGAACCAGCCGCTGTATCTGTCGGGTGCGCTCGACGCTGCCGCTGCCGACAAGGCCGCGCATTTCGTGCGTGTGTGCGATGCCTACGACATTCCGCTCGTCTTCGTCGTCGACACCCCGGGCTTCCTGCCCGGTGTGGAGCAGGAGAAGATCGGCGTCATCAAGCGTGGCGGCCGGTTCCTGTTCTCCTACGTCGAAGCATCGGTTCCGAAAGTCACGGTGGTGGTACGTAAGTCGTACGGCGGTGGCTATGCGGTGATGGGTTCGAAGCAGCTCGGCGCCGACATCAACTTCGCGTGGCCGACGGCGCGTATCGCGGTGATGGGTGCGGAGTCCGCGGTCGCGGTGATCGGCCGCAAGCAGATCGCCGAAGCCGGTGACAACGCTCCGGTGGTGCGTCAGCAGCTCATCAATTTCTACAACGAGCATGTCGCGACGCCGTATATCGCGGCCGAGCGCGGCTACATCGATGCGGTGATCGAGCCGAAGACCACGCGCCTCGAAATCCGGAAGGCGCTGACGCTTCTCCGCGACAAGAAGGTGTTCAAGAACCCGCGCAAGCACCACCTGCTTCCGCTCTGAGAGTTCGACCGAGAAGTCCCACCGGCCCGTCGACACGGCTGTGCCGGTGGGACTTTCGCGTTTCTGATTCAGTCGGTTCCGAATCAGTCGAGGACGACGGTGGCTTCGACCTCGACCAGGAGATCGGGCTCGGCCAGCGCCGAGACTCCGATGCCGGTGAGTGGTGCCAATGAGGCGTCGATACCGAGTTGGGCGGTCGCGCGGCCGATGCCCTCACCGATCGGGCCCATCTTCTCCGGGGTCCAGTCGACGATGTATGCGGTTATCTTGGCGACGTCGTTCCAGGTGGCGCCGACTTCCTTCAGTGCGGTCGTGATGTTGAGATAGCACTGCGCGGTCTGCGCGGCGAGGTCTCCTTCGCCGATTCGGTTGCCAGCAGCGTCGCGCGCCACCTGGCCGGCGATGAAGACCAATTTCGTTCCGGTGGCGATCGACACCTGCCGGTACATGTCGACCTGCGGTAGTCCTGCGGGATTCACGAGGGTGACGGCCATGAGTTCTCCTGGGGTGGTCGGGGTCCGAGCGGACCTTCAAACTATAACAGTGCAATGCTATGTAAAGTGGGTGCATGGCGAGGACGAAGGATCCGGCGGTGCGTACCCTCCTCGTCGAGCGCGCAGCGCAGATGCTGCGGGCCCGCGAGCCCCTCACCCTGCGCTCGCTGGTGGCAGGCACAGGAGTGTCGACGATGGCCGTCTATACCTACTTCGGTGGCATGGACGGCTTGTGGAAAGCTCTGCGGCAGGAAGGGTTCACGCGTCTCGGGTCCGGATTCCACACGGTGGAGACATCGAGTGATGCGGTAAGAGACCTTGCGGCGTTGTCCGCGTCCTACGTCGATAACGCCCTCGACCACCCTGACCTGTACCGGGTCATGTTCGACGCGAGCGTCGACCTGGAAGACCTCGAGGCGGCAGACGCCACCCTGGAGTACCTGGTCCAGGCTGTGCGGCGGGCGCAGGACGAGGGACGCTTCCGCGCCGACGTCGACCCGCTCGAACTGGCGATCCAGAGCTGGGCCATCGACCACGGACTCGTCTCGCTCGTGGCGAACGGGCCGCTACCGCACAGCACCCTCGAGCATTGTGTACCTATGCTCACTGCGTTGTTCGTCCATGCGGGCGATGAGCCCGACCGGTGTCGCGCATCAGTGGAGAGGGGGTGGGCGCAGCGGGTGCCCCCGCGAAATGTAGGAGGTCAGGCGGTGTGGAGAGCGCCCCGGATGTAGCCGAGGATGTGCTCGACCTCCTTCTCGGCGTCGAACCCCTCGGTGTCCTTCCACAGCAGGTGTTCCATCGAGGCCAGCAGCAGGATCGCCGTCGTGATCGAATCACGCTCCGGGTCGGTGGATCCCAGATCGGTGATCGGCCCCGCGAGAATGCGGGCGAGGGTGAGCTCGAGTTCCTCCCGTACCTTCGGAGCGTGGCTGCGTCCACCTCCGCCGACGACGTTGCGTGTCGCGGCGGCGATCTCGGGGTCGACGCCCTGCTTCAGGATCACGGTCGCGCCCGCGCGGAGCGCCGCTTCCGGCGTCTCGGCGGCATCGATCTTCCTGCGCAGATGACTGACCAGGCGGTGTCCGCCCTCTTCTACCACGGCATCGACGAAGTCGCCCTTGCTGCGGAAATACCGGTAGAATGCGTCGTTCGACAGCCCGGCGGCCGCCACGATGTCGGCGACGCGCGCGGGGGAGCCTGCGGTCAGCAGTTCGCGGCCTGCCTTGATCAAGCGGTCGACGTCGCGGCTCGCCGCCTCCTGTCGCGGGGTGAGGCTGCGCTGTACTGCTTCGGTGGCGCGGGCCGACATGGAGCTGGTGCCGGAGATGTTTTCGGTGGTCACCCTTGCCATTCTAGAGAGTCGGAACCGAATTCTGTGCGCCCTACCGCTCGTAGACCCGCAGCGTGCCCGGGTTCCACAGGCCCGACCGGGTGACCTGGTCGGTCGCGACATCGGCGGGCTCGGCGTTCGGGTAGTAACGCACATAGCGTTCGAGCGAACCCCAGTCGCGGGCCCAGTCCCCGTCGAGATACGTCGGAATCGCTTCTGCACGCGCGAGGACCTCGGTGAAGCCGAGTGGTCCACCGAATTCGGCGGCTTGCCAGGTGTCGGTGGACGACACGGCCAGCGGGCGGTCGGGCAGGATGCGATAGTTCGGCATCTCCGCGACCCCGTAGCGGTGGTCGAACGGCCGCTGACACGGGAACTGCAGGCCCACTGCCCAGTCCAGCAGCACCGGCTGTTCGGAGCCGATCACCGAGTCGAGCGTGTCGAGTTCGGGCATGCGGGGCGGGGTGAACGCGAGCCACTGGTCGCCGGTGAGGTTGGGATCGTGCGCGACGATGCGGACGACGTCGGCGTCCTCGGGGAGGTCTGCGACCGGGATCCGCAGGTTGCGCCACGACGGCGCGGGACCGATGTCGCGGGGCAGGTAGCTGCCCTTCGCTTCGAAGGTGCCGTCGGGATTGCTGGTGCCGTACTCGAGCATCAGCGACTGTCCGTAGGTCAGCGCGCCGGTGTCGTCGTACGACCAGATGCGACCGGCCGCGGAGATGACGATCAGCGGGGCGTTGTCGCTGCGTTCGGGCAGCCGGTACCAGCTCGATGTGAGCATCGCGGGTTCCTGGATGCCGTTCTGGTAGCTGCCGAGGATCGGTGTCACGGCCGGATCGAGGCCGAACGGCAACTTCACGGTGCTGCCGTTGATCGTTTCGGCACCCGAACCGCCGGTGGTGCCGCCGCCCGCGCCGGTCTCGAAGGTGGGGCCGATGCTCTGGGTGTCGGTATTGCCCTGCCCGGGCTTGACCTCGACGTAGTCGGCCGTCAGATCGCTCGGGACGCCGTTGGGAGAGAAGCCGACAGGCCCGCCTCCGGCGAGGGCATCACCATCGGCCGGCGGATTGGCGGGGTCGATGATCGGTTCGAGGCGCCCGGAATTCGGATCGCTCTCGACGAGCACGTCGTTGGCGAGGCCGCACGACGAACCAGTCAGGGCGTCGACGTTCGAGCGCGCCAGCGAGTACGCCGGATACTGCGACACGGCGCCCTTGACGAGCGACAGCACCTCGAACAACACCATCACTGCCGCGACGACGGTCAACGGTGCCGCCGCGAACGCGCGGATCCGGCGCCCCTTCTCCGACGTGGGCTTCTCCGGGGGCGGCGCATACCCTTCGCGCAGGTACTGCCAGGCGACGAGAGCGAGGGCAAGAGCGAACAGAACCAGGAACAGGCTGCTCGATTGGTAACCCGAGAGCGACACGGTCTTGTCGAACCACGGAACCCCGTAGCTCGACACGTACCACCAGCCGTTGATACCCGCGAACGAGACGGCGAGGACGAACAGCAGTCCGGCGAGGAAGATCGTGCGGTTACGCCGCGACCGCAGCGCCTGCGCCGACACGACCACAGCGGTCAACGCGGCAAGGGATCCGGCGATGCCCGCGTACGCCCCGAAGTGGTGGGTCCACTTCGTGGGGTTGAACATCATGAAGAAGATCGTTCCGAACACGATGCCGATCAGGCGCCACGACGGGCTCACCGCGATACCGGGGATGCGGCGACGGCGCAGCAGCACGAGCAGCGTCGTGAACAGGCACAGGATCATGACGAGGAACGCGAAGCGGCGCGGCAGCGACCCGTCGACGGTCTGCACCATGAGGTAGTAGTAGCGGAGGAAGTCGTTCCACCACTCCTCGTTGGGACCGATGATGGTGCGCACGCGGGTGGCTTCGAGCACCGCGGAGAGCGTCTGGTCGGAGAACACCACGACGAGGACCAGCAGACCGGCGGCTCCGATCGGGGCGAGCAGCGCCGCGGTGCCGACCTCGCGGTGCTTGCGGACGATGATGCGCGTCATGGGCCGGATACCGGCGATCAACGCGGCGATACACATCAGGCCGGTCGGGGCGGCCGCGAGTGTGAATGCGCCGATGAACACGGCCATGGCGGCGGGGAGCAATCGTCCGGTGGCGATGGAGCGTTCGATGGAGCACCACGTGAGCAGTGCGCCGAGGGCCACGATCGGTTCGGGACGCAGGCCGTTGTTGTAGGGCAGCCAGAACGCGAGGAACACGAGTCCGCCGGTCCACAGCGCGATCTGGTTGTGCCGCACCGCCCGTCCGAGACGCGGTACGACCTCGCGGCTGATCACCATCCAGCACAGGATCCCGGCGATCAACGCGGGCAGGCGCATCCAGGGGCTTGCCGTCGAAATCTTCGCGAACGCAGCCAGCACGTCGTAGTACCAGCCGAACGGCGCCTCGGGGACACCGAACCAGCGGAAGTAGTTGGCCATGTACCCGGCATGATCGGACACCCGGGCCATGGTGAGCAGATAGCCGTCGTCGGAGGTGTTGGCGCCGAAGAAGTGCCACCCGATCAGCGTGCCGACCACCACGAAATCGATACCGCGGAACTTCCACCAGTGCGACGGGAAGAATCGCCGGTGCCCACGGCCGTCGGTGCCGTCGAGTTTCGCGAGCGCGCCCAGCGCCAATGCCGTCGACAGCACCGCGAGGATCATCGCGAGGGACTTCACGAGCGTCGGCGACGACGAGAACCGCGAGTCCACATCGATGAGCACGTCGAGGCCGGGGACATCGGTGCTCAGGTCGCTGAACACACCGACGACGAGGGGCCGCAGGTCGCCGGTCAGCTCACCGGCACGTGGGTTGCCGTTGTCGTCGGTGAGACCGACGAACTCCGCGGTGGTGCGTTCGATGTCGGAGAAGATACGGATCTCGGTGCAGGCGCCGGATGCGACCTCGGTGCGCGGGGCGCTCGCGACCACGACGTTGCGATCGAGAACGTCGACGTTCTCCGCCCCGACCCGGACGAACATCGCGTTGAGCGCGGCGTCCTGTCCGCCTGCGGGCGCGGTCGCGAGGAGCATCCCGCCGCTGTCGGGCATCTGCGCGATCGCGGCGCACGGCACGGTCGCGCTCAGCTGCAGCGGCACCTGCGACATGAGCGGTGCCTCGACGTCCGTCATCGAGCCGTTCTGCGGCCACGACACGGTGGCCTCGGTGACCTTCACGGGCAGGAACGGGGTTGCGAGCGCGAGCAGCATCCCGATGATGCCGGTGACGACTGCGATGAGCCGCGCGGTTCGGTACTGCGTTCGTAGATCCTCGCCGACCGGCCGGGTGGCGGTCACGGTCGGGGAGGAGTCGATTCTCGCGTCGTCGGGCACGGGTGTCGATGGTATCGGGCGACGAGCAGCGGGAACACTCACCCTCACTCGAGCAGATCGGGTACTCCGTCACGGATCGATCCCGGACTCCACAGTCCGGAGCGGGTGATCTCCTCGACGCGGACGGTCGCGGTCTGCGCGTCCGGGTCGATCCGGCGATACCGTTCGAGCGACCCCCAGTCGCGACCCCAGTCGTGATCCAGGTAGGTGGGCACGGTCTCGGCGGTGAGCAACAGCGGGATCCACCCGAGGGGTCCGCCGCCGATGGAGTCCTGCCACCCGTTGGTCGCATCGGCACCCACCCGGTCGGGGAGGATCCGGTACTCGGGAACCTCCGCGACCCCGTAGCGGTGTGCGAACGGGCGCTGGCACGGGAATGCGAGCCCGACCGACCAGTCGATCAGACCCGGGGCATCGGAGCCGACGACGTCCTGCAGGGTGTCGAGCTGTGGCATCCGCGGCGGCGTCACCGCGACCCACTGGTCCGGCGACAGGTCGCCGTCGTCGACGACGAGCCGCACCGCGTCGGCCTCCGCGGGAATCGCGTCGCTCGGCACCCGCAGATTGCGCCACGACGGAGACGGTCCGATGTCGATCGGCGCTACCCGCCCGATCTCCTCGACACTCTCACCTGCGGTGACGCCGAACTCGAGGAGTACCTCCTGGCCGGGGGTGATGACTCCGTCGGGGTCGACGTACTGCACGCGACCAGCAGCGGTGACGACGAGCAGCGGTGTGTCCTCGGTGCGTTCGGGCAGCGCATACCACCCGGATTCGAGCTCTGCGGCGTGCTGAACGCCGCCCCGGTAACTGCCGAGCACCGGGGTGCGCGCGGGGTCGAGACCGAACGGGAGCCGCACGGTGCTGTCGTTGATCCCGGCGTCGCCGCGGCGTCCGCCGCCGGTACCTGCCGTCGTCGAGGTGGTGGTGCCGCCTTCGTCGGCCTCGACGGAATTCGCGCCACCGGAGGTGGAGATCTCCGCGTCGGCGGTGAGGTCCAGCGCGACACCGTCGGGTGTGAATCCTTGCGCGCGGCCGGCGCCGAGAGCGTCGGCGACCGAACCGCTCAGCGGAGCGAGCATGGTGGCGTTCGGGTCGGTCTCGACGAGGACGTGGTCGGCGAGACCGCACCCGTCGCCGGTGAACGCGGCGATGTTCGATCGCGCGATGGAGTAGGCCGGGTACTGCGACACGGCGCCCTTGACGAGGGAGAGCACTTCGAACACGACGACCCCCGCTGCGATGACGGTCAGCGGAGCAGAAGCGAGCGCGCGAGCCCTGCCGCTCCGCACGGGCTTCTGCTTCGCGAACGGTTCGCGGAGGTGGAACCATGCCGCCACCGCCAGCGCAAGAGCCGTGAGGACGAGCAGTGCCGTCGAGAACGCGTATCCGGAGATGGACGGTGGCTTGTCCCACCAGGGGACGCCGTAGCTGGACACGTACCACCAGCCGTTGGACCCGGTGAACGACATCGTGAGGACGAACAGCACACCCGCGGTGAACAGGGCACGGTTGCGGGCCGACCGGATCCCGGCGGCCCCCACCCCGACTGCCGCGAGTGCCGCGACCGCCGCTGCGAGGCCCGCGTACACACCGAAGTGGTGGGTCCACTTCGTGGGGGTGAGCATCATCAGCAGCATGGAGGCGAAGACGATGCCGAGGATGCGCCGCGAAGGCCCGATCGCGGTACCGGGGATGCGGCCCTTGCGGAGGACCAGCATCACGCACACCACGAGGCACAGCAGCATGACGAGCACCCCGAACCGGCGGGCCAGCGACCCGTCCGGTGCCACGGTGAGCAGTGCGTCCCAGCGCAGTCGTTCGTCGAACCACGGCACGTTCGGTCCGACTGCGGACCGCACCCGGGTGGCCTCGAGCACCGACGCGAGCGTCTGATCGGCGAACACGGCGATCATGACGACGGTGCCCGACGCGAGGACCGGGGCGAGCTGCGGGAGGACCCCGACGAGAGGCCGTCGCGCAGCCACCAGCTTCGTGACCGGGCGCGCCCCGGCGAGCAGCGCGGCCACACAGATCAGACCGGTGGGGCCTGCGGCGAGTGAGAACGCGGCGATGAGCACGCCGATCGCCGCGGGCAACATGCGGCCGGTCGCGATGGCGCGTTCGATCGAACACCATGTGAGCAGCGCGCCGACGGCGATGATCGGTTCGGGACGAAGACCGTTGTTGTACGGCAGCCAGAACGCGAGGAACACGAGTCCCGCCGTCCACAATGCGATCGTGCTGTGCCGGACGGCCACACCGAGACGCGGAATCACCTCGCGGCTGATGACCATCCAGCACACGATCGCGGCGACGAGCGTGGGCAGGCGCATCCACATGCTGGCCGTCGACACCTCGGACATCACGACCAGCACGTCGTAGAACCAGCCGAACGGCGCCTCGGGCACCCCGAACCATCGGAAGTAATTCGCCATGTACCCCGCGTCGGTGGATACGCGGGCCATGTTGAGGATGTAGCCGTCGTCGGAGGTGTTCGCGCCGATCACATGCCACAGCAGCAGGACCCCGACCACGACTGCGTCGGTGAGCGTGAAACGCCACCAGTGCGACGGCAGGAACCTGCGTGCCCGGCGGCGGTCGACGCCGTCGATGCGGTGCAGCGCGACGAGCGACGACAGCGTCGCCAGGGCGCACACGATCATCGCGACCAGCTTGATCACCGTGGGAGTGGAGGTGAACCGCGAGTCCAGTTCGGCCTGCACCGACAATCGCTCGGTGTCGGTGGCTGCGGCGCCGTCGAGATCGGAGAAGACACCCACCATCTGCGGACGGACATCGCCCTCGATGGTGACCTCGACGGCAGGATCGGCGCCGACGATTCCGGCCGCGGTCCGCTCGGAGTTGGACGCCACGGTGACGGCGGTGCACTGCTCGTCGAGCGGGGCCGAGACCAGTACGGAATTCCTCAGTACCGCCTCGACGGTGCCGGGTGCGCCGTCCTCACCGGGGGCGACCCGGATCACGAGTGCGTTGCCGGTCGCATCCGGCGCACCGGGCGGCACCGTCGACACGAGCGTGCCGCCGTCCTCGCCGAGCGCACCGGCCGCGGCACACGGCACGCTCACCCGCAACGTGAGCGGCGTGTACGTGATGAGTGGCGCTTCGATGTCGGCGAGGCTGTTGCTCTGGGTGCCCTCGCTCTGGGGCCCCTCGCTCTGGGGCCCCTCGCTCTGGGGCCACTGGACGGTCGCGGCTTCCTGCTTCACAGGGAGAAACGGGATGGTCAAAGCCAGGACGAACCCGAGCAGACCTGTGACAACAGCGATGAGTCGCGCGGTACGGACGCTCGCGGTCACGGAGGAACCGGGCGTAGCGGTCGAATGGGAAACGTCTGGCACAGGGGTCGATGCTAGGCGAGTAGTGAATCGTTCTGCTCGACCTGATCCGGAGAGTGACGCATCGCAGTTAGCATCGGTCAGCATGGAGATCTCCTCGGCGATCGGCAGTCGCCTCCGTCGATCGGGGATCTCCGATGTCCGAGACGACAGCACCACCCGCGCGATGTACTCGTCCGACGCATCGCTGTATCGGGTGCCGCCGCAGGTCGTGGTGCGGCCGCGAAGCATCGACGAGGCGGCCGCGACCCTCGACGTGTGCCGCAGTGAAGGAGTGCCGCTCACCTCGCGCGGCGCGGGGACGTCACTTGCGGGCAACGCCGTCGGCACCGGGGTGGTGCTCGACTTCTCCCGGCACCTGGGACGCGTGCTCGAGATCGATCCCGAGCAGCGCACCGCCCGCGTGCAACCGGGCGTGGTGCAGGCCGCCGTGCAGCGCGCTGCGGCACCGCACGGCCTTCGATTCGGACCGGACCCGTCGACCCACAACCGCTGCACGATCGGCGGCATGATCGGCAACAACGCGTGCGGTGCGCGTGCGCTCGGCTACGGCCGCACCTCCGACAACGTCGTCGGCATCGAGGTTCTCACCGGAACCGGGCATCCGCTCTCGCTACCCGGCGGTGATCCGATGCTCGAGCCGCTCCGCGACCTCGTCGCCGCGAACCTCGCGACGATCCGCACCGAGTTCGGCCGCTTCGGCAGGCAGGTGTCCGGATACGGCCTCGAACATCTACTCCCCGAAAACCGCTTCGACGTGCGCAAACTGTTCGTCGGTAGCGAAGGCACCCTCGGCGTGCTCACCGAGGCGACCATCCGGCTCGTTGCCGATTCGCCGGTGCGCACCATGGTGGTCCTCGGCTACCCCGACATCGTCGCCGCCGGAAACGCCGCCCACACGCTGCTCCATTTCAGCCCGACTGCCTGCGAGGGCCTCGATTCGCGCATCGTCGACATCGTCCGCACCCGCCGCGGGCCGGGCGCGGTGCCGCCGCTGCCGCGGGGCGCGGCGTGGCTGTTCGTCGAACTCGTCGGCGACGACTACGTCGAGGTGCACGACCGCGCCGTGTCGATGGTCGACGTCTCCGGAGCGATCGACGCCCTGCACATCGACGATCAGGCACGCGCCGCGGCGCTGTGGCGAATCAGGGAAGACGGGTCGGGGTTGTCGGCGCGCAGTCCGCGAGGACTTCCTGCGCACGCCGGGTGGGAGGACGCTGCTGTCCCCCCGGAGCGCATGGGCGACTACCTGCGTGATTTCGAGCAGCTCACCGACAGCTACGGCATCACCGGATACCCGTACGGGCACTTCGCCGACGGCTGCATCCACATCAGGCTCGACGTGCCACTCGAGATGCCCGGACTGTTTCGCGAATTCCTTTTTGCTGCAGGACGATTGGTGGCATCGTACGGCGGTTCGATGTCTGGGGAACACGGCGACGGACGGGCCCGCAGCGAACTGCTGCCGCTGATGTACTCCGCCGACGCACTCCGCCTGTTCGGGGCAGTCAAGTCGGTGTTCGACCCGGAGAACCTGCTCAACCCCGGCGTCCTCGTCGATCCCAGGCCAGTCGACGCCGACCTGCGCGTCACCGCGGCGCCCGCACTCCGCGCGGGTCTCGCATTCCGGTACCGCGAGGACGGCGGCAACTTCACCCAGGCCGTGCACCGATGCACCGGCGTCGGGAAGTGCCGCGCCGACACCACCGCTGTCGGCGGGGTGATGTGCCCGTCGTATCTCGCCACCCGCGAGGAGAAGGACTCCACGCGCGGCCGGGCACGTGCCCTGCAGGAAATGCTGAACGGGTCGCTGGTGACCGACGGGTGGTCGTCGCCGGAGGTGCACGAGACCCTCGACCTGTGCCTGTCCTGCAAGGGCTGCGCGTCGGACTGCCCCACCGGTGTCGACATGGCGACGTGGAAATCGGAGGTACTGCACCAGACCTATCGCGGAAAGCGGCGCCCGATCAGTCACTACACCCTCGGTCGGCTACCTCAGTGGGCGGCGCTCGCCTCACGAATGCCGAAGGCCGCCAATGCGATCACGAAATTTCCCGGCATAGCATCGGCGGGTCTGCGGCTCGGGGGCATGGACACGCGCCGGAACGTGCCCGCCTTCGCGCCCCGCACCTTCCGTCGATGGCTCGCCGACACGGCCGGGCAACGCGCCCGCACAGGCGAACCCGTGCTGCTGTTCGTCGACACCTTCACCGACTACTTCACGCCCGAGGTCGGTGTGGCAGCGGTGGAAGTCCTCGAAGCCGCCGGATATCGCGTCCGCGTGACCGAGAAGCAGCAGTGTTGCGCGCTGACCTGGATCACCACGGGGCAGCTCGATGACGCGCGAAAGATTCTGGGCCGCACCGTCACCGAACTTTTCCGCGCCGGGACTCCGATAGTCGGGATCGAGCCGTCATGCACGGCGGTATTGCGTTCCGACACCGTCGAACTGCTCGGATCCGAGCCTGCACGTGTCGTGGCTGAGTCCACCCGTACACTCGCCGAACTGCTCGGCGACTGGGAACCACCGTCGCTGGCAGGCACCACCGTCGTCGCCCAGCCGCACTGCCACCACCACGCGATCATGGGGTGGGATTCCGACGCCGCGCTCCTGAAACGTGCGGGCGCGGAGGTCACCCGGCTCGGCGGCTGCTGCGGCCTCGCCGGCAACTTCGGGGTCGAACGCGGCCACTACGACGTGTCGGTCGCGGTCGCGAACAACCAGCTCGTCCCCGCCGTCGAATCCGCCGCCCCCGACACGGTGGTGCTCGCCGACGGCTACTCGTGTCGTACCCAGCTCAGCGACCTCACCGATCGTCGCGGAACTCACTTGGCGGAGCTGCTCGCGTCGCGGTTGCCGTAGGGGACAGGGCCGCATCGTCGACCACAATGTTCGTGCCCGTCGTAGCGAGTGACGTGGCGGTGAGGCCGAACATCCGCAGGAAAGAGTCGCTGAAGTGGGACGGCGACGCGAACCCTGCCGACATGGCGGCGCTCGTGAAATCATTGCCATCCGAAATGGACCGGGCGACGTGGAGCATCCGCACCCACAGACGATACCGACCGAAACTCGTGCCCGTCTCCCTGCCGAACAACCTCGAGAAATGGGATGTGGAGAGATGCTCGGCGCGAGCGAGATCGGAGGCGTTGCGACGAAGGGGCGCATCCGAGTGGATGCGCCGGACAGTGCGGACGATGCGCGGATCCAGGTCGCTGTGGCGCGGTCCTGTGGCCAGGGTGGCGATCGCGGCGCCGTCCGAAACCGGCCCTCTGCAGAGCCGGACCAGAGCGGCTTCGTCACGGTGGTCGGTCCAGAACAGATCTTGTCGTAACGCCATGCGGGACGCGTGATCGCGTCCCAGTGTCATCGTGACATCGGAGTAGCAGAAGAGGATTCGGCTGCCGGGTGGAGAGATCACCTGGTGGACGACACGCGGAGGCACCAGCGCGCTTCGTGTGACCAGATCTGCTGCGCCCTCCACGCGCAGCGTGAACAGATCGTCGACCCCGACGATGACGCAATGTACCGAAGTGGAGTGCGGTGCAAGCTCCAACGA
Organism: Rhodococcus sp. NPDC060090; assembly: GCF_042729855.1. Classification (NCBI taxonomy): domain Bacteria; kingdom Bacillati; phylum Actinomycetota; class Actinomycetes; order Mycobacteriales; family Nocardiaceae; genus Rhodococcus; species Rhodococcus sp. NPDC060090. Next base: position 178,865 of record NZ_JBHWXB010000013.1, read on the forward strand.
GGGACCGAGATAAGTGGCGCGCCCAGCGCCGATCCACAGCAGAGGTTCCTGGGAAGAAGATTCCGGAGGAGCGCACGTTTCTGGAAGCGCGGCGTGGGCCATGTGCGCAAGTCTAGAGACCAGAGAGACAGTCACGCAGACACACACGAAGGAGCAGCAAATGTTCGGTACTCGACTCGGTTCGGTCTTGATGGCGGGCGTCGGTTTCGCGCACCTGGTCCCCGCAACGGCGATGATGTCACGAGACCGTGTCGAGGATGTTTACGGCATTACTGTGAACGACTCCGACACGGAACTTCTTCTGCGGCATCGTGCAACATTCTTCGGGCTCATCGGCGTCGGGTTGATCGTCGGTGCTGTAGATCCGCGATACCGGATCGCAGCACTGGCATCGGGTGCGCTGCCTCTCGGGTCGTTCGTCGTTCTCGCGAACACCATCGGCACCTCGAACGATGCGCTGACCCGTGTCGCACGAGTGGACGTCGGACTCCTCGGCGCGCTGGCGACAGCGGCACTCGCGTCCAGCCGAGGGGTTCACCATCCGCGGCGTCGTCCCTTGCTGCGTTTGTCGTTGACCGGGCGTGGTCCGAGTTCGTAGGGGATTTTCAGGATGCGGCGGGTTTTGGCGTCGATGTCACAGTTACCGGAGGCGACGGAGTGGAGGATGCCGTTGTAGACGAGGTCCCACAGGTCGGGGTTGCCCTGGATCTGGCTGATCTTGAACGAATGGATTTCGTTGCCGTGTGCGTCCTTCAGTCGGAGGACGCGGTTGGTGCCGTCGGCGGAGAAGCGGATGCGGGTGAGGTGATATGTGTCGACCCAGCTGCTGCGCCACTGCACCCAGGTGGCACCGGCGGCGGCCCAGTGGTTCCTTGTGGCGCCGAACATCACCCATGCACTCGCGGCCATGATCAGCCAAATGCCCCACCAATTGATCCACCGGAATCCTCCGTTGGTGAGGGTGAGATACGCGACTGCAATCCCGACCATCATGAGCGCGGCGATGTACGGATCGCGGGCGGTGGGCTGAATCCATTCGAGGGTGGGGCCCAGATGGCATGGCGGTGCAGGGGGATTCCGTGGCTCTCGGTCGGAGGGTGTGTTCTGCGTGCCCCGATGAATCCGTGGAGCGCGGGGCGGTCGGGGTTCGCCAGTGGTCGGATCGGGGATCGGGGGCAGGTCGGTTGAGTTCATTCAGTCCTCAGAACAGGTTTCCGACCCAGCGCGCCGCCGAGCCGGCGGCACCGGAGATGTCGTCCCAGTGCTCGATGGCTTCACCGACGCCGAATGCGACCCCGACTCCGGCGCCGACGGCGAGCAGGGTGACTGGGCCGCCTGCGGCACTGGCGAGGATCAATTCGGTGGCGATGGTGCCCGCGACGAAACCGCCGACGTCCTTGGCGACCGCCTTGACTGCGTCGCCACCATTGTCGGCATCACTGACGTCGGAGTAGGTTTGCAATGCGGTCAAGCCCAACCCCACGACAGGGACCTTTGATCCGATTTGTGATAGCGCTGACCCCTTCGGGAGATAGTCGTCTGCGGTACTTCCGAGAATCTGGACGAATTTGTTATCACCGAACCCGGCGAGCAGCCGGGAGTTCTCCGCAGCGAATCGCGCCGCGTCGTCGGCTCCACCTTGGAAAACCCGAACAGCTCTGGCTGCGGTGGCTTCCGGGTACGGGTCGCCCAACCGGGCTGCTTCCGCGGCCAGTTCCTGCAGCCGGGCCAGGTTCGCGCCTCGACTGTCGGCGAGCGGCCCCCATTTCGCCAGCTCGGAGAAGGCGGTCCCGACATATCCGGTGACTGCGAACGCGGCCAGCCAACCCCACTGGGCCTCCGCGTCCTTCAGGAGCGTGGTCGGCCCGCGCAGTGCTTCCCTGAACGTGCTGTGCGCTGCGACCTCGATCCCGCGACCCTCCGCGACGAGCCCCGCCGCAGTCTCGTACACCACAACTTGCCGTGCTCGAAGGATTTGGGGTGCAACGTCATACGAATTCGGATCGACTTCGACCGGATCACCGATCCCGGAACCGAACTCCACAGGGATTCCAGCGTCCGACGCGACCGTCTCGGCCTGCGCCATCCGTGCCTTGGCGGTGACGAGCTCATCGGCGAATACACGCAGGGCGGCGGCAACCACGTCGATCTCGTCCGCGGCCTCGGTGGTTCCGGCGATGATGCGGTCCAGCGTCAACCGGAACTCGTCACCTGCCGTGCTCCTGAACTCGTACTCGGACTCCGTGCGGCCGTCGCGCACCGACTTCAGCTGATCCTTCACACCGGTCGCGAGAGTGGCGAGCGAATCCGCGCACGCGTAGCACGAGGCAGGATCGCCGAAGACATAGGTGTCGAGGCTCATTGTTCACCGGCCTTCGCGATCTCCTGCGCGTTGTGATCATCGGTTTCCTGGTAGGCGCGCAGACTGTCCTGGGTGAGGTCGGCTGCATTGGCCAGCGACCGTACAGCCACGTCCAAGGCGGATGCGATCGATCCGAGAGTATCCACGAGCAGCACGGTGGACGCACCAGCATCCGGTATTTCGGCAGCGTCGGATCCGAGGTCGTTGATTCCGATCGCTCCGGTCGCCAGACGTCTCGCAACCGAGTTGAGGTCTCCGATTTCGATGCTCACCGGGTTCCTGTTCGTCCGATCGGATCCTGCAGCCAGCCTCTAGGCCGCCGGGATTCGTCCTCGGTCGCACTTGGTGGCGGCGGTGGTGGCTGTGCGGCGTCGAGCAGGACCAGGTCGTATCCGGTGTTGCGGTGGATTTCCCGCAGTCCGGCGCTGTCGACACCCATCCACGGCTGCCGCGGTCCGCAGCAGCGCACCAGTTCCTGGAGGGACGTGTAGGCAGCTAATGCCAGTCGGCCGTCGAGCAGAGTGCGCATCTCCAGCTGCACCTGCCCCGACTCGTCGCGGCGCCTGGTCGGCACATACAGAATCTCACTCATCGAATCCCCCGATCCTGTCGCACCCCCGCACGACCCGCTGCGACACTACCTCAGCGGTGATGAGTTTCCGCACGGCGCCGGGTCGGTATCGGTGACATCAGCGCATCGACTCGAGGAGATCATCATGACCACCCATTCCGCCACCAACCACGGCACTCACACCCACGCCGAAACGCCCGGTCGGGGCGCGCACATCGCAGGTCTGATCGTGAGCGGCCTCGTCGTCCTGTTCCTGCTCTTCGACTCGGTCATCCACATCATGAACACCTCGCAGGTGCAGGAGGCCATGGCCGATCTCGGCTTCGATCCGAGCCTGAACAGGGTGTTCGGCATCGTGCTGCTCATCTGCCTCGTGCTCTACGTCGTGCCGACGACCGCGATCCTCGGCGCTGTGCTGCTCACCGGATACCTCGGCGGAGCGGTCGCGACCAACCTGCTCACCGAGCAGCCGATCGTCAGCACCACACTGTTCCCGATCTACACAGGAATCTTCGTGTGGGGCGGATTGTGGCTGCGCGACAACGGAGTTCGAAACATCATGCCACTTCGGCGCGGGTGACCACGGCAAACGGCCCCACCTCGGTGATCGTGAAACGTGGATCGTCGAACAGGGTCTCGGGGAAGGTGACCGTGTATCGGCGGACATTCGGGTCGTTCGGGTAGACGTCCTCGGCCAGCCGAAGTGTGTAGCCCTCGGCGCCCTGTCGGAAGACGATGGCGTCGGGGGCTCGCCACTGCAGCGAATCCCACGCGGAGAGAAGCTCTTCGGACGATCCGAGTTCCGACCATTCTTCGATCGCCGCTGCACGACCCGCGAAGTCTGCGAGGGGATTCGCGTAGTGCGACGTCAGCGCCTGGAAGCCGAAGTACGGGTAGTACGCGAGGAACGCGGTGTCGGCGGTGAGGATCACGTGGTCGTCGCGCTCGTCGCCGAGTTGCGAGCGCAGCGTCTCGTCGATCTCCGCGTAATACGACGCAGCGCCTGCCGGTCGCTGGTCGGCCCGCTCACCGCTGCCGTCGGTGTCGGTGTAGGCGACGGTGATCTCGTTCCCGAGAACTTGCGGAATGTTCTGGGTGAACGCCAGCGCACCGAGCGCGCCCACCGCGACGAGCACCCGCCGCACATTCGGGTTGTCGCTCGTGGCGAGGCTGATCCATCGCGAGAATTCGACGAACGCGAATGCACCCGCCGTACCGAGTAGCACCAGCAGGATCACTTCGAGCCGGAACGCGAGCAGCGTGTTGCCCAGCGCAGTGAACGCCATCGACCCCAGGAACCACAGGTACACAGAGACGACGCCGAGCCCGAGCGCCTGAGCTCGCCGCGATGACGTCGCCCGCCCGATCAGCCACACACTGCCGAGCAGACACAACAAACCGATCAGCGACATGTGGAACATCGGCAGCGGCAAGCGTGCGCCGGTGTCGGGAAGGTAGTGGGTCGCGGATCCCGAGCCGGCGGTCGAACCGCCCCCGAGCACGTCGAGCAGGAACGGCGCCCACACGATCAGCGCGACCACCCCCGCGATCACCGCGATGGAGACGAATCGCACGAGCACCGGCATCACGCTGCGCCACGAACCTTCGGCCCGCTTGGCGAGCACTGCCGCAGTCAGCGCCATCACCGTCACCGCGAACGCGGCCAGGCCCAAGTACAGCGTGTAGAACGTCGCGGCGATCCCGAGGAACAGGCCGGTACCCACCACCGCGCCCCACCCCTGCCGTGCGCGTTTCTGGTAGTCATCGCTACCAGAAACGCGCACGGGGTTGAGGGCGCCCCAGGCCAGCGCCAGAGCCGGTGCGATCAGCAGAGCGATCACCGCGCCGTACGGTTCCGGCGACCCGTACGCCAGGACGATCACCGTCGATGCGGTCGCCACCAGCACCGCGAGATCCGACCGGACGAGTTCCGACCACAGCACAAGCGCCACGACCGCCGCGACCGCCAATGAGGCGATGGCATAGGGCTTGAATGCCTCCCAGCCGTCCATCCCGAGCAGGTTCGCGACACGGCCACCGATCCAGAACCAGCCCGCCGGATAGAAGGGGGGCATGTCGGCGTAGTTCATGTCGCGCAGGGCCGCGCTGTCGGTGAGTCGCGTGAGGAACTGCGTGCGGAACTCCTGGTCGACGGAGATTCCGTGCAGATACAGCTTCGTCGCGGCCAGCGGCATGCCCAGCGTCGCGGTGACGAGGCCGGACAGCGCCGCCCACGACAGCACGTGCGCGCCCGTCACCCACTTGCGGTGACGCAGCAGGTAGATCGAGCACCCCAGCGCGGCCAGCGCGACGAACTGCATCACCGTGGTGACGGCCTGAGTGACGTTCGACGAATTGAACGCCGGCCATTGCACTCGCGCGAACGCGAACAGTCCCACTGCAGAAACGACGATCGCGACGACCACGGCCGCAACCATGCGACCGGCGGTCGTCGCGACCTTCCGAAACGGAGCGACGGGGATGACGGTGGGACTCTCGGCGACTGTCACGGGACCCGAGCCTAGTGAAGCTGTGGGTACTGGCGGTGTAGCCGGGTCCGTGACGGTGTAGCCGGTGCCGTCAGATCGGCAGCTTGCGGAAGACGGCGCGCGGAATGTGCCGCAGCACGATCATCACGAACCGGAACGGGCCCGGTGCCCACACGATTTCCTTGCCCTTGTCGGACGCAGATACCGCGAGTGCGGCGACGTCTTCCTTGTTCACGGTCAGCGGCGCTTCGTCGACGTGCGCGCTGAACTTGGTGCGAACCTGGCCGGGGCGCACCACGGTGACGCGGGGACCGAACGGGCGGAGCGCCTCGCCGAGACCCAGGTAGAAGCCGTCGAGACCGGCCTTCGACGAGCCGTACATGAAGTTGGCACGCTTGACGCGCTCACCGGCCACCGACGACATCGCGATGATCCGGCCGAAGCCCTGCGCCTTCATCTTCTCGCCGATGAGTACACCGACGGACACCGACGCCGTGTAGTTCACATTCGCGACGCGGACGGCCTTGGCCTGGTTCTGCCAGAGTTCCTCGGAGTCACCGTCGAGACCGAATGCGACGACGGCGATATCGACGTCGCCACCTGCCCATGCCTCCTCGATGACCTTCGGGTGGGATTCGGTGTCGAGCGCGTCGAAGTCGATGACGTCGACCTTCGTCGCACCCACAGCATTCATCTGGGCGACGGATGCGTCGCGCAGCGGGTCGCCGGGCAGCGTCGCGAGGATGACGCGGGCGGGTGCCTTGCGCAGGTACTCCTCGACGATCGTCAGGCCGATCTCGGAGGTGCCACCGAGCAGCAGCAGGGTCTGGGGGTTACCGACGGCGTTGATCATCAGTGGAGTTCCAACCTTCTGGACATATCGGAGGCGAAGACGTTGGTGGGGTCGACCGTGCGGCGCACCTTGAGCCACTCGTCGATCCGCGGATACATCGAATGGAAGGTCTCCGCGTCGGTCCGCGAATCCTTCGCGGTGTAGAGGCGACCGCCGAATTCGAGGACGCGCTTGTCGAGTTCGCGCACGAACTCGTTCAGGCCCGCCTTGATCGGGAAGTCGACGCAGATGTTCCAGCCCTTCATCGGGAAGCTCAGCGGCGCCTTGTTGCCCTCACCGAACAGCTTGAACACGTTGAGGAACGAGTAGTGCCCTGACTGCTGGATGTCGACGATGATCTTCTTGAACTCGTCGACGGCCTCGGGCGGCACCACGAACTGGTACTGCAGGAATCCGCCCGGACCGTAGGCGCGGTTCCACTCGCCGAACATGTCGAGCGGGTGGTAGAACTGCGTCAGGTTCTGGACCTTGCCGGTGTAATTGCCCGACTTGCGGTACCAGACTTCGCCCACCGCCGAGAAGGTGTACTTGTTCGCCAGGCCGTTCGGGAAGATGTCAGGGAAGGTCAGCAGCGTCGGCGCGTCGAACTTCAGCGGGTTCTTCTGCAGCTTCTTCGGCAGCTGATCGATCGTCGCGAGGGATCCTCGCGAGATGGCGGCACGGCCCAGTTTGGGCTGCGGCGCGACCGCATCGAACCATGCACTCGAGTAGTCGTACTTCTCCTCCGATCCGTCGCTGTGCACGGCGATCGTCTCGTCGAGGGACGAGGTGACCAGACCGTCGGCGATGAAGTACGCCGTCTCGGTGGGCGTCATCTCGATGGTCGCGCGCAGGATGATGCCGGTAAGACCCATACCTCCGACGGTCGCCCAGAACAGCTTGGCGTTGCGCCCGGAGGGCGTGCAGGTGCGGACCTGACCGTCTGCGGTGAGCAGGTCGATCGAACGCACGTGGTTGCCGAAGCTGCCCGCGCTGTGATGGTTCTTGCCGTGGATGTCGGACCCGATGGCACCGCCGATCGTGACCTGGCGTGTGCCGGGCAGGACGGGAACCCACAGGCCCAGCGGCAGCGCGGCGCGCATCAGCTGATCGAGGTCGACACCGCCGTCCACCACGACGCGGCAGGTGGCGCGGTCGATGCTGTGGATCTTGTTCAGCGTTGTCATGTCGACGACGAGCCCACCTGCGTTCTGTGCGGGGTCGCCGTAGGAACGGCCGAGGCCGCGCGCGATGACACCGCGACGCAGGTGCGACGGCTTCGACTCGTTGTCTTCCGCGACGCGCGCGACCGCCTGGGCGATCAACTCGACGTCGGGAGTGGTGAGCACCTCTGCGGTGGTCGGCGCAGTGCGCCCCCATCCGGTCAGGGTGCGTGTCTGGGTGGGGAGAGGCTCGCTCGCCTGCTCTTCAGCTGTCGTAGACATCGGGGTAGAGGCTACCCGCGTCTGCTCACTACCCGGCAAGATGCCGTAGGTCACTCGTCGTTATTTGGTGAGAATCTCCATGTTGTGGCGGTGCGGGTTGTGCCGGGACGGGCGCTACCCTCGACTCCGTGCCCGAACCCCACGACCATCTGCAGCCGCTGCCGGAACATCACGCTCCGCTCGCTCCCGAGTTGCCGCTGACCGACTCGACCGCCGACGACGCGCTCGACCTCAAGACGCAGTTGGTGCGGTTCGTGCTCACCGGTGGACTGTCGGCGATCGTCGACTACGGCCTGTACGTGCTGCTCATGACGCTGGGCGTCACGCGCGACGCGGCGAAGGCCGTCTCGTTTGTCGCGGGCACCACCACCGCCTACCTCATCAACCGCCGCTGGACTTTCAAGGCCGAGCCGAGCCGTGTGCGCTTCGTCGCTGTCGTGATCCTGTACGCGGTGACGTTCGCCGCTCAGGTCGGTATCAACAGGGTGCTCAACGAGTCGCTGGCCGAGGCGTGGTGGGTCACCCCGTTCGCCTTCGTCGTAGCCCAGGGCGTGGCGACGGTCATCAACTTCGTCGTGCAAAGGGTCGTGATCTTCCGGATCCGCTGAACTTCGGTGGGTTTTTGCCCGCTCAGTGGGCACAATCCCACCAAGATCTCAGGCACGGCGGCTCAGAGCGTGTTCGATCTGTCTGAGCACACCCTCTGGATCGTCGTTCAGTGCGTGCCATGTAAAGCGTAAGACGTGCCAGCCGGCGTTGACGAGGACGTTCTGGCGCTCGGCGTCCATCCGGAAGCGGTTGGAGTCGCGGTGCCAGGCCCAGCCGTCGATTTCGATAGCGACACGTTCCGCCTCGAATGCCACGTCGAGCTCGTAGCCGCAACTCCGGACGTGTGCGCGCCACCCGATCAGGCCGGCAGCCCGCAGGAGGCGGTGGAGGATCCGTTCGGCTTCCGAGTGCCCGCCGTCGCCGGCAGAGCACAGCAGTCGCGCTGCCGCACGTGCGCCATGACGGTGCGAGTTTCTGCGATGGGCGCGCTCGAGTCGGGGGAGTGACGTATGCCGTTGTAGTGCGCGGTCCATGAGCACGGACCCGTTGGGCATTTCGACGGAGGCTTCGAGGACGGTCAATTCCAGGGCAGTGACGGGGAGGTTTCGCACCACCACGGTGTCTTTCCACGGCAGATCACGGCGGCGGATGCAGATGCTGTGGTGGCGAGGACGCGTCCGATGGTGAGGGACGGTCACGTAGTGTCGTGTCGGTGGTTTGTCGAGGAGGCCGTGCCACCACGCAGCGCTCGGCCCCCAGGCGACTGCGTCGAACCCGGCTCCGTACACCGCTGCGCGTAGCAGAACCGAGGGAGTTTCTTCCCTATCGGCGCGCATGTAGACGCCCGGAGCGAGCGTGCACCACTCGCCGGACTGGACGTGTCGGGCTACGGCAGACGAACTCATGCCGCTTTCGAGGGCCTGAACGCGAGTGACGACGCCGTCCTGACGAGACATGATCGAGTGGATTGCTTTGCGGCTCACACCTTGTTCGACGCATTGGCGCACTGAACGGTTCCTGCAGTAAATAGTTTTGGTGGGTTTTTGCCCGCTCAGTGGGCACAATCCCACCAAGGTGTTACAGGTGTGGGAGGCGCCCCGCCGCACGCGCTTCGGCGAGCGTCGGCGCGACACGGTCCTTCGCCGACAACTCGTACTCGAGCCGGCGACCGCCGTGTCCGACGGTCGGCCACTCGATCCCGATCGCCGGATCCAGCGGGTGAACCTCGTGCTCACGCGCCGGGTCGTAACCCGTCGAGCACAGGTACATCACCGTCGAATGGTCCTCCAACGCCAAGAACCCGTGCCCCAGCCCTTCGGACAGGAAGATCGCACGACGATCGACAGTGTCGAGCAACACCGAATCCCACTGTCCGAACGTCGGCGACCCCACCCGCAGATCGACGACGAGATCCAGCACAGACCCCGACACGCACGTCACGTACTTCGCCTGCCCCGGCGGCACGTCCGCATAATGGATTCCGCGCAGTACTCCCGCCGCCGACACCGAGCAATTGGCCTGGGCGAGATCGAGTTCCCGGCCCGTCTCCTCGGCGAACGTGGTCTGCTTGAACCATTCGAGGAACACGCCCCGGTCGTCACCGAACTGCTTCGGCGTGATCTCCCACGCGCCCGCGATCTTCAGTTCGCGATAATCCATCTGGTTCAGAGGTCCTTTCCCTGCGCGAGAAGATCCAGCAGATACGTGCCGTAGCCCGACTTCACCAGCGGATGTGCCAGAGCAGCGAGCTCGTCGTCGGTGATGAATCCGCGTCGCCACGCAACTTCCTCGGGCACACCGATCTTCAAACCTTGACGTTGTTCGATGGTGCGCACGAAGTTCGACGCATCGAGCAGTGAATCGAATGTGCCGGTATCGAGCCATGCGGTTCCGCGAGGCAGTACCTCGACCTGGAGTCTGCCCGCCTCGAGGTATGCGCGGTTGACGTCGGTGATCTCGTATTCACCACGCGTGGAAGGCTTCAGCGACCGCGCGATCTCCACGACATCGTTGTCGTAGAAGTACAGGCCGGGCACCGCGTAGTGGGACTTCGGGTCGACGGGCTTCTCCTCCAATGACAGTGCGTGACCGTCGGAATCGAATTCGATCACCCCGTATGCCGACGGATCGGAGACCCGGTAGGCGAACACCGCTCCGCCGTCGACTCTGGCGAATCGCCCGAGCTGCGTCCCGAGTCGGGGTCCGTAGAAGATGTTGTCGCCCAGCACCAGCGCGACAGGTTCGGTGCCGATGTGATCGGCGCCCAGGACGAATGCCTGCGCGAGCCCGTCGGGCTGTTCCTGGACGGTGTAGGTGATCTCGATTCCGAACTGCGATCCGTCGCCGAGTAGATGCCGGAACTGGTTGGCGTCGTGCGGGGTGGTGATCAGGAGAATGTCGCGGATTCCGGCGAGCATCATCGTCGAGAGCGGGTAGTAGATCATCGGCTTGTCGTAGACGGGAGTCAGTTGCTTGCTGATGCCCAAGGTGATGGGGTGCAGCCGCGAACCGGTCCCGCCGGCCAGGATGATTCCGCGCATGCCGGTCAGTGTCCCATGGGTAGGGTTGGCGCAATGAAGATGCTCGTCACCGGGGGTGCCGGATTCATCGGCGCGAACTTCGTCCACCAGACCGTCGCCGACCGCCCCGACGTGGCCGTCACCGTCCTCGACAAGCTCACCTACGCCGGCAACATCGATTCCCTCGGCCCGGTGAAGAACAAGATCACCTTCATTCGGGGCGATGTCGCCGACGCAGACCTCGTCGACCGGCTCGTCGCCGACACCGACCTCGTGGTGCACTTCGCCGCCGAATCCCACAACGACAACTCCCTGCACGACCCGTCGCCGTTCGTGCACACCAACCTCATCGGCACATTCGCGCTGCTCGAAGCCGTCCGCAAGTACGACGTGCGATACCACCACATCTCCACCGACGAGGTGTACGGCGACCTCCCGCTCGACGACCCGGCGAAGTTCACCGAGTCCACCGCCTACAACCCGTCGAGCCCGTACTCGTCGACCAAAGCGGGCTCCGACCTGCTCGTCCGCGCCTGGGTCCGTTCGTTCGGGGTTCGCGCCACGATCTCGAACTGCTCGAACAACTACGGCCCGTACCAGCACGTGGAGAAGTTCATCCCCCGCCAGATCACGAACGTGCTCACCGGAGTGCGGCCCAGGCTGTACGGCAGCGGCACCAATGTGCGCGACTGGATCCACGTCGACGACCACAACCGCGCGGTGTGGACGATCATCGACAAGGGAGTGATCGGCGAGACCTATCTCATAGGTGCCGACGGCGAAACGGACAACCGCACGGTCGTCGAGACCGTTCTCGAGCTGTGCGGCAAGGACCCGGGCGAGTTCGATTTCGTCACCGACCGGCCGGGTCACGACCTGCGCTACGCGATCGACGCGACCCGGTTGAAGACCGAACTCGGCTGGCAGCCGGTCTACCAGGATTTCCGCTCCGGCCTGCACGCGACCATCTCCTGGTACCGCGCGAACGAGGCGTGGTGGCGGCCTACCAAGGAGGCGACCGAAGCCGTCTACGGTCTAACCGAGCGCACCCTCGAATCCTGAGCGCAGGCCTCCTAATGGGCAAACAACGCATATTTCGTGATCGTCACCAATCGGTCGCAACTCTCACGTGACGGGCGGGCCGCGGTGTTCTCGCTGCTAATGTCGCATCCGGACCAACAGGATCGACGAGATCGGGGAGTTACTCGATGGAGCAGGCACCTGCCGGCGACACGACAACAGACGGAAGCAATGTCGACGCGCTGGAGGATGCTCTCGTCGAGCCCACACGCCGCGACCGGCTGATCGTCCAACGCGGACTGTTCGGGTCCCTCTCGTCGCGTGTACCCGAGAAGATGTACGTGGTCACCAAGGGCGACGCCGCCGCCGACCGGCACGGACTTCAGCTCGCCGAGGGCGCGACCGCTCACACCAACACCTACTTCGGAAGGTTCGCCGCGAGCTTCTGGCAGCGCTGGACCGCCGTGAAGACGGTGAATCTTCAGCTCACCTACGCCTCGTCGGGCAGCGCGACCTTCACGGTGTGGGCATCCGATGCCCGCGGTCGCGAGCGCGTCGTCACCGTCGAGAAGGTATCGGGTTCGGACGACCTCGATCTCGAGCTTCCCATCGAGCGGTTCGTCGACGGTGGCGCGATGTGGTTCTCCGTGGAGTCCGACAACGGCTCGTTGCTCATCTCCGATGCCCGCTGGACGGTCGCCGCTCCCGAGCACCTACGACCGGCCGCGGTCGTCATCTGCACGTTCAACCGCGCCGACGACTGCACCATCACGGTCGACACCCTCGCCTCCGACGACGATGCGATGGCCGACATCGATGCGGTGGTCATCGTCGACCAGGGCACCGACCAGGTGCGTTCGCGTCCCGCGTTCGCCGAGGTCGAGGAGAAGCTCGGCAAGAAACTGATCTACCTCACACAGCCGAATCTGGGTGGCGCGGGCGGATTCTCCCGCGGCATGTACGAGATCACCGGCTCGCCCAACTCGGCGCACGCCAACGTGATCGTCATGGACGACGACATCCTGTGCGAGCCGGAATCCGTTCTGCGGCTCAACGCGTTCGCGAACATGACGGTGGAGCCCACGATCGTCGGCGCGCAGATGCTGTCGCTGAGTAACCCGCAGATGCTGCATGTCAGTGCCGAGCGAGAGGTGCTCGACGAGATCACCGCCGGCGAGCTCACCCCCGGCGCGAAGATGGGCATCGACCTCGTCAAGAAGAAGCAGGATGCCCGCTTCGACGCCGGTTGGAACGGCTGGTGGACGTGCCTGCTGCCCGCCGAGATCATCGCCGAGTGCGGCCTGCCGATTCCACTGTTCTTCCAGTGGGACGACATCGAGTACGGGATTCGCGCCCGCTTCGCCGGGCACCCGACGGTCACGCTGCCCAATGCGGGTGTGTGGCACGCCGACTTCCACCTCAAGGACTACGACGACTGGGCGCGATATTTCAGTATCCGCAACGGTCTCGTCGTGTCCGCGCTGTACGGGCGGTTCGACGGCAACGACATCTCGAAGTACCTGTTCCGCAAGATCAGCGAGCTGATCGTGTCGATGCAGTACGGGCTGGCCGCCACTTTCATCAAGGCCGCCGAGGATTTCCTCGCCGGGCCGGACTTCCTCTACGACGGCGGTCAGACGGTGCTGCGCGAACTGCGCGAGTTGCGCGACCGCTACCCCGAGACGAAGCCGCTCCCCGCGTCGCAGGTGGGCAAGGAATCGGATCCGCACACCCAGATGAAGGTGTGGGAGTTCGAGCCCGACAAGAAGCGCGAGAGTCTCGTCCTCGTCAAGCGGGCGGTGCAGCAGTTCCGGGGCAAGGTCGATCGCAGGCAGGTGACGGTTCCGGCACACTTCGCGAACTGGTGGCACGTGTCGTTGTTCGACACGGCCGTGGTCACCGACGCGTCGCAGAACGCGGTGCGGGTGCGCCGCCGCGACAAGGACACCGCCGTCGAACTCGCGAAGCACGCCGCGAAGGTGTGCTGGCGACTGCGCAAGGAAGCCCCGCAGATGAAGAAGGTGTGGCACGACGCCATGCCCAAGCTGACCAGCCGCGAGAACTGGGCGCGTCTCTATGGCATCGATGAGTAGACAGCACCGATGATCGGACGCCACCGCCGAGTAGACGGCACCGCCGGTCTCTCATGAAAGCATGGCTGCTTCCCCTGATCATCGGGGGAGCAGCCGTGCTCGTAGGTGCGGCCTTTTCGTGGGTGCCGTCGTTCTGGTGGGACGAGGCCGCCACGATCTCTGCGGCCGATCGTTCCGTCGCGGCGCTGTTCGAGCTGCACACACTGCGAGACGCCGTGCACGGGTTGCACAACCTCCTCCTGCACTGGTGGTTCTCTCTCGTCGGCATCAGTGAGTTCACGGCCCGTATCCCGGGTGCGGTGGCGCTCGGCGTCGGTGCGGCCGCCGTCACCGCGACCGGGCAGATCCTTGCCGGGAGGCGAGTCGCGCTCGCGGCGGGAATTCTGTTCATGATCACCCCGCGGGTGACGTGGGCGGCGACCGAAGCGCGATCCTACGCCTTCGCGATCGCCGGCGTCGCAGTGCTCACTCTGCTGCTGGTGGCTGCGACGACGACGGGCAGGGCGCGATGGTGGGTGCCGTATGCACTGCTGGTGACGGTGTCGACGGTGATGTTCGTGTACTCCGCGACCGTGCTCCTCGCGCACGCGGTGACGGTCCTGGTGCACAAGCGCGACCGGGTGCGGTTCGTCGTCGCCGCAGTGGTGGGGCTCGCATCGGCGGGCCCGTTCGTGGTCCTCGCGGCGTCGCAGGTGCATCAGGTGTCGTGGATTCCGCCGCTCGACGTCACGGTGGTACGCACGATCCTCGTCGACCAGTGGTTCCCGCAGGCGCCGTGGGCGGCAGCGCTGTGCGGGGTGATCGTTGCTGTGGGGGCGGTCGTCGCGGTGCGGAGAGGCGTGACGCCGGGGGATCGGATGCTGCTCTGGGTGGCAGTCCCGGGGTTCACTGTGCCGATGGCGGTGCTGCTGGTGGGTTCGCTGGTGTCGCGGAATATGTACCTCGACCGGTACCTGTCGTTCACGGTGCCGGCGATGGCACTGCTGGTCGGCTGGGCACTGGCCCGGATCGCGACCCGTTGGTGGACGATGGTCGTCCTGTTCGTCGCGCTGATTGTGGCTGTGTCCCCGGCGTATGTTGCGCAGCGTCAACCATTCGGCAAAGCCGGTGGGATGGACTACAGCGCTGTGGCAGACCGGCTCATCGAGGTGTCGGAGGCCGGCGACTGCGTGGCGTTCGAACCGGACGTGTCGTGGGCGCCGACGTCACCGCGAGCGGTCATGGATGCGCGACCGGATGCGGTGGACGGTCTGGACGACGTCGGGCTCGGGCTCAGCGCGGTCGAGCGGACCAACCTGTGGTCGAGTGACGCATCGCCGACCGAACTGGCCGAACGCGCCTCCACACGATGCGAGGTGCTGTGGGTGATCGCCGACCGCGACCGCGATACAGCGTGGAGGTTGTGGCATCCGAACAACGTGTGGTGGCGGTTCGAGCCGTACCGGTTCACCGACACCGACACCTACCGCGAACTGGCCGCGGCGGACTTCGAGATCACCGGCCGCGAACCGATCCACCGATCGCAGCTGATCCGGTGGGAGCCGGCCCAGACGCTGGTACCGACTCAGACCCAGTAGGCGACGCGTGCGCGGTAGTTGCGCATCGCCAGCAGCGCGAGCCCCCAGCCGAGCACCGTGATCACCAGGACGATGACCCAGTGGTAGAGCTGCTGGTCGCCGCCGAGCAGCGGGGTGCGGACGATGTCGAGGAAGTGGTAGAGCGGGTTGATCTCGGCGATCTTGGCGCGGCCCTCGTTGCCCGTGCCGACGAGGGTCTGCTCGGTCCAGATGATCGGCGTCATGAAGAACAGCAACTGCACGATACTGCCGAGCAGTGGGGAGATGTCGCGGTAGCGGGTCGAGAGGATGCCGAACACCAGCGACACCCACACCGCGTTGATCGCGATCAACGCCAGTGCCGGAATCGCCGCGATGGCGGTCCATTTCAGCGGCTGCGGAAACACGATGAGGATGCCGACGTAGATGACGATGTTGTGGGCGAACAAGATCATCTGACGCCACACCAGGCGGTACACGTGCACACTCAGCGGCGTCGGCAGCTGTTTGATCAGGCCCTCGTTGGACATGAACACGTCCGCGCCCTCGAGGATGGAACCGCTGATCAGGTTCCAGATGATGAACCCGAGCGCGACGTACGGGAGGAACGTCGGGACGTCGAGGTTGAACAGCGTGCCGTAGAGGATGCCCATCGCGATCGCGGACACACCCGTCGCGATGGTGATCCAGAACGGGCCGAGCACCGAGCGCTTGTACCGCTGCTTGATGTCCTGCCACCCGAGGTGGAACCACAGCTCACGATGCGAGAAACCATCGCGGAGATCCTCGAATGCACGCTTGAACGTGCGGGAGGACGATTCGATCGGCTCGTCATCGACGGTGAGGGCATCAGACACGGGTCCCGAGCCTACCCGCGGCGAAATCGTGCCTGATTCGGTGTGGTCGCGGAGACGGTTCACAGGCCCCAGGTGTGATGGCCCAGTGCCCGACGCTGGTAGTGGTAGGTGTTGACGCGTGAGGCGATGAAGAACGCGAATCCGAAGGCGACCATCCGGTCGATACTGCCCGGCAGGTCGAGTAGCACGCTGATGATGCCGATGGAGATGCTGAGTGCAACGAGAACGATCGCCTTCTTCCACAGCCGCAGATACAGCAGGTAGAAGACGCCGAACAATGCACCGATCCAGTTGAAGTTGAGCTTGATGCGTTGCCCGAACGACAGTGCCCGGAAGGCGGCCGTGTAGTCGGGGGAGGTCTTCACCATCCCCGGCAGGCCGTGCTTGTCGAAGAATTCGAACCGGAAGCGCCACGTGTCGCTCAGGCCGTCGTACTTCTCGGTGCTGGGCGTGCTGATATTCGTCATGGATCCGTTCAGGAAACGTGCAAATGTGTGTCCTGAGTCGACGCCTTGCGGCGTCGACGTTGGCCCTCACCCGGGGGTGTGGGTCTTCCCGGGGCAGTACCCGTCGCCCGCGTAGTGCAGGTCTTACGTGGGTTTCCGTCGGGCTCGTTTTCCGTCGCCCCGCAACTCGGGGAGGACGCCTCTGCAAGTGCGGCGAGGTTGCGCGCCGCGTTGAGGTCACGATCGAGGCGTTGTCCGCATCCATCGCAGGTGAAGATGCGTTCGGACAGGCGCAGTTTGGTTTTCACCACGCCACACGCCGAGCACGTTTTGGAGCTGGGATACCAGCGGTCCGCGACCACGATGTCGGTCACGTGCCAGTCGGCCTTGTATGTGAGCTGTCGTCGTAGCTCGGCCATGCCGACTCCGGCGATGTGCCGGGCCAACCGCCGGTTGCGGACCATCCCGGCCACGTTCAGGTCCTCGACCACGATGGTGGTGTGGCTGCGGACGAGGCGGGCCGAGAGCTTGTGCAGCCCGTCGGCCCGCGCGTTCGCCACGTACGTGTGCAGACGAGCTATCCGGGCCTGGGTCTGTCGCCACCGGTTCGACGGCTGCTGCCGGGCCCGCCGGTCCGGTCCTGTGCGCCGTGCGGCCTGGCGGCCGAGTCTGTGTAGTTCCTTCTGCGCCTGCTCGAGGTGACGCGGGTTCGGAACCACCTCCCCGGTCGAGAGGACCGCAAGCGACGCGACGCCCAGGTCCACACCCACCACCGACGGCGGTCCTGCCGGGTTCGGGGCGGTGCGTTCGACCTCGACGGAGAACGAGACGAACCAGCGACCCCCCTTGAACGACACTGTCGCCGAACGGATCCGAGCCGTCCCGGCCTCGATCCGGCGGGTGAGCTTCCGCGTCGACTCGTGGGTGCGGACCAGGCCGATCCGTGGAAGCTTCACATGTCGCCGATCAGCGTCGGCGAGACCGAACGCGCCGGTGGTGAACCGGCATGACGACATGCCACGCTTGCCCCGGAACCGCGGGAACCGGACCGCCGCGCCTTTTCGGCGTCCCGACCGGGAATCCGCCCAGTTCGACAGGGCCGTCGCCAGGTTCGCCAGACCCGAGGAGTAGGCCTCCTTCGAGTTCTCCGCCCACCACGGCGCGGCACCATCTTTGGCTTGGTTCCAGTCCTTGCGAAGGTTGTAGGCGGACCAGCTCACGCTCGGTGTCA
This sequence comes from Rhodococcus sp. NPDC060090, assembly GCF_042729855.1. Lineage (NCBI taxonomy): Bacteria > Bacillati > Actinomycetota > Actinomycetes > Mycobacteriales > Nocardiaceae > Rhodococcus > Rhodococcus sp. NPDC060090. Next base: position 196,835 of record NZ_JBHWXB010000013.1, read on the forward strand.
GATCCGGGTCGGCGATGCCGTAGGAACGCTCCGCGTCGCGCTGGTCGAGGTTCGCCTTCACCCGCGCCAGGCCCCAGTTGAACGCGAAACGCTGCGCACCGCAATGCGACCGGAGCTGTTGCTCCTGCCCGATGGTGGGATCGAGCGCGAATCGGTAGGCCTGGATCACCGACCTCATCCGGTCGCCTCACCCGCAGCGGCCCGGATGCCCGCCTCGGCGCGGCGCCGCGCGGAGCGGGGGCCGTACAGCCGAGCGCACATCGACGTCAACACCTCGACCATGTCCGCGACCAGATCATCGTTGATCTCGGCGTCGTCGAGGACCACGATGCGGCGGCCGGATGCCGACAGCGCAGCCTCGAGATGCTCGACACCGAGCCGGGCCAACCTGTCACGGTGCTCAACCACGATCGTCGTCACCGACGGATCCGCCAGCAGCTTCCGCAGTTTCGGGCGATGAGCGTTGAGCCCGGAACCAACCTCGGTCACCGTCGCCGAGAGCACGATCCCGCGCTCACCGCACCGCTCGGCCACCCGACCCGCCTGCCGTTCCAGATCCGCCCGCTGATCCGACGACGACACCCTGCAATACGCCACCGCCACACCATCCGTCGCAGCGACAGGAGGGTCGACCAGGATCGTCCCGGTCGGAAGCTGACGAGCAGACACAGGCAACGTTCCAGCATGAAACCAGTTCAACGCGGTCCGGTACGAAACCCCCTGACCAGCAGCCCACTCCTTCAACCTCACATACACAAAACTACATCAAATAACGCAAACTTACTCGATATGGCGAACAGTTGACACCCCCCAGGATCTCGACCGTTCCCCCTGAACGGTCCGCTGCATTATGCACGTGACGGGTGGAGCGGGTGTTGTGCGGGTGCGTCGGCGGTTTCTCTGAGCAGCTGCGCCAGTACGCGGAGGCCGCGCTCGGCGTCCTCGGCGTCGGCGTGGCTGAAGTTCAGCCGCATGGTGCCGAGCTCTGGGTTGTCGGGGAAGAACTCCTCGCCCGGCATGAACGCGACACCACGGTCGATTGCGGTGGCGAGAAGCGCGCGGGTGTCGACCGGGCGGGTGAGGTGGAGCCAGAAGAACAAGCCCCCGGCGGGAGTCTCCCACTCGGCGAGCCCACCGAGATGACGGCGTAACGCGGCGTCGAAGGCGTCGCGACGCTTTCGGTAGAACGAGGCAAGCCCGTCGAGGCGGCTCGACCAGCTCGGGTCGGTGAGGGCGCTGCGCACGAGCTGTTGCGACAGGGTGGAGCTGTGCAGGTCGACGGCCTGCTTGAGCATCACCAGTCGAGAGAACAGGTCCTCGGACGCCGCGAGGAACCCGAGGCGCAGCCCCGGCGCGAATGTCTTGGAGAACGAGCCCTGGTAGACCCAGGATCCGCCTCTCATGCGTGCGGTGACGGGCGCGCGGTCGCACGGTCCGTACGCGAGTTCGCGGTACGGGTCGTCTTCGAACAGCGTCGTACCGCTGTCGAGGCAGGCGCGGGCGAGGGTGTCGCGTTCGTGGTCCGTCGCGCAACGTCCGGTGGGGTTGGCGAAGGTGGGCACGACGTAGGCGAGTGGCGCCGCCGGCGCGGCGCTCCAGCTCAGGTCGGTGAAGTCGGCGCCGTACAGGCGGAACACCTGCAGTGCCGCGAGGTAGGTGGGTGATTCGACGGCGACGGGTGTGCCGGGGTCGACGAAGAGTTTCGCGACGAGGTCGATGCCCTGCTGACTGCCGGACAAGATCATCACGCGCTCGGTCGGTGCGTCGATGCCGAGCGCACGTAGTTGCTCGGACACGACGGCTCGCAGTTCGGGATCGCCTTCGCTCGGCCCGTACTGCAGGGAGGTAGGTGCGGCCGAGAGGGTCAGGGGCGGAAGCATTTCCGGCGCGGGGAGACCGCCCGCGAACGACACCATGCCGGGCCGGTCGATGACGGAGAGGATCTCGCGGATCGGTGACGGTCGAAGTGTGGCGATGCGCTGGGAGAACATGAGCGATTCCCGTCATATAGGTCAACTATGTTGACGTACTGTATGGCATGAGTGAGAATAAGGTCAATATGTTTGACCCAAATCGTGAGATGGAGCTGCGAGAGGCCATCGAAGGCTTCTTCTTCGGATATCGCGCCTTCACAGCGCTACCCGATCGGCTACTCGCCGAACGCGGACTCGGCCGGACACACCACCGCATCCTCCATTTCGTCCGCCGCGACGAAGGACTGTCCATCGGCGCACTTCTCGACGTCCTCGGCATCACCAAGCAGGCGTTGCACCGGCCCATCAAAGACCTCGAGTCGCAGGGGCTGATCACCATCGCACCCGACGCAACCGATCGGCGAGTTCGCCGGCTCACCATCACCGACGACGGGCGGACGCTCGAAGCCGAACTGACCGCCGCTCAGATGCGCCTCCTCGACGACACGTTTCGTCAGGCAGGCGACGGGGCGGAAGCGTCGTGGCGGGCCGTCATGGAGCTGCTGCGCGCGCATCCGCTCGGGCCTCACACCTGAGCGATCCGACATTCACGACAACAACTGCACACACCCACGTAGCGGGGGATAGTAAGACTTCGACCAGCGGTGGAGGCGAGCTTTGCAGGCAAGGAGTACCAGTTGACCGACGCAGAACCACCGCAGCCGCGAATCGAACGCAGTCAGTTCGGAGTACCCGAACGACGCAGAGAACCCGACATCGAGGACAGGCCCCCGATCTCCAGCACGGAGTTGAGCAAAGGGCCGACCGAGCTCGCCGAGCACAGGGAGCCCCGCGTCAACTGGCGGGTCTTCCTCATCGCAGCCACAGTCGTTCTGGCGTTCTCGATCTGGGCCATGACGATGCCCGACCAGGCCGAAGCAGCCATGCATACGGTCGTCACCTGGATCGCCACCAACCTCGGCTGGTTCTACGTCGTCACCGTCACGCTGGTCATCCTCTTCGTGCTCTGGGTTGCGTTCTCGAAGGAAGGCAGCGTGAGGCTCGGGCCTGATCACTCGCGCCCCCAGTACAACCTGTTCACCTGGGTCGCAATGCTCTTCGCCGCCGGCGTGGGCATCGACATGCTCTTCTACTCGGTCACCGGCCCGATCACCCAGTTCATCACCCCGCCCTCGGCCACCCCGGAGTCGACGGAAGCGATTCAGGACGCCGTGGTCTGGACGATGTTCCACTACGGCATCGCCGGCTGGGCCATGTATTCGCTCCTCGGCATGGCCATGGGCTACTTCGCCTACCGCTGGGGTATGCCGTTGTCCATCCGCGCCGCGCTGTACCCGCTGCTGGGCAAGCGGGTCCGCGGAGTGACCGGCGACGTCATCGATATCTTCGCCCTCGTCGGTACCGTCTTCGGGGTTGCGACCTCGATGGGGATCGGTGTCGTCCTGCTCAACGTGGGGTTCGCGACCCTGTTCGGCCTACCGGAAGGCCTTGCACTGCAGATCGCGCTGGTGCTGGTCGCGGTGCTCATGACCGTCGCCGCATGCACCTCGGGTGTGGACAAGGGCATCCGCCTGATCTCCGAGCTCAACCTGTGGTCGGCGGGCGCGATGATGCTGTACATCCTCGTTACCGGCAAGACCGCGTTCCTGCTCAACGCCATGGTCGAGAACATCGGTCGCTTCGTGTTCACCCTCCCCGAACGGACCCTCCAGACATTCGCCTACGAGAGCGACGGCTCCGCGTGGATGGCGAGCTGGACCCTGTTCTTCTGGGCATTCTGGCTCGCGTGGGGACCGTTCGTCGGACTGTTCCTTGCCCGGATCTCCCGTGGCCGCACCCTGCGTGAATTCGTCATTGCCGCCATTACCGCGCCGGTGCTCTGCGACTTCTTCATCGTGTCGATCTTCGGCAACAGCGCCATGAGCGAGGTTCTCGGCGGCAACGACGAATTCGCGGAGCTCGCAGTCGAGAGTCCGGAACACGGCTGGTACGCCCTGCTGGAAATGTTCCCGGGAGCGACGTTCCTGATCGGTCTGGCCACGCTGTCCGGTCTGTTGTTCTACCTCACCAGCGCCAACTCCGGTGCCATGGTGATGTCGAACTTCTCCTCGTCGATTCCCGACCCTGCTGTCGACGGCGCGAAGTGGCTGCGGATCTTCTGGGCCCTGGTCACTGCGATCCTCACGATCGCCATGCTCATCGCAGGCGGCGTGACGACGATGGAGTACGCGACCCTGATCTTCGCCCTACCGGTGACGATCATCGCCTACCTCGTCATGGCGTCCTTCTCGAAGGTGCTGAGAATGGAACGGGCCGAACGCGAAGGCCACATGTTGCGCCGCAGGTCGATGGCCGTGCACGGTGGACAGACACCGGAGAAGACCTGGCGGCAGCGACTGGGCAGCCTGCGGTCGTACCCGTCGAACAAGGCGGTGGCCCAGTTCTCGACCCGCGTGATCGAGCCGGCTCTGCATGAGGTCGCCGACGAGTTCGGCAAACTCGGATACGAAGCCGACCTCACCACCACACCGAACGCGGACACCGGGATCGACGCCCACACACTCGTCGTCAACATGGACGAACATCGCGATTTCCACTACCAGGTGGCCGGGGTCGAGGCGCCCGTACCCACATTCGGCGGGCGCAGCATGGCCAGGCAGATCGACGTCTACTACCGGCTCGAGGTGTTCACCCAGACCGGTTCGGAGGGCTACGACCTGATGGGCCTGACCAAACAGCAGGTCATCAACGACGTCCTCGACCGCTACGAGGCCCACCTCGGTTTCCTCAGCTATTCGGCCGAGCGTGACTACGCGTCGAAGCTGACCCCGCCGACGCCGCCCGCTCTCGAAGAGACACCATCGATCCCGGTCACCGCCGACGACGTCGAGCGCATCGACGACGACAAACCGGACCGATAACAGCGGTCGTGGGTTCCCGTCCGGTGGATGTCGGGCGGGTGGTCTATACAGTTCTGTTGGTCTCCTTCGTGTCCGTACCTTCACTGTCGTCGCTGGCGACGAAGATTACTTCGAATAGCAAGGAAATCAATGGCACTGAACCCGTCAGCATCGGAAGCGAACTTCCTGAGACTGCAGCAGAACGAGGACTGGTACGAAGCGTCACTCGATTGGATTGCGGCCTATCTCGGGATGGCATTCGAGAATCCAGCGGCCGAGGAAGTCAGCCGATGGACGTTGAGTTGTCTGCCCGCGACCAACGGAAGCGCCCGCCTCTTCACGCTCAATATCGGCCCGATGGAGGTTCTCCACCTCGAGCGGCCCACACTATGGGCCGACGATACGCGGACGTGGCGTCTGTCGATATACGTGTCGCGATCGGCGTTCGAGCAAGAGATGGGGCGACCGATCGCCTCGCTCGCAGAGGAGTTTCCAGGATGGCGGTTCGTGCCGAGCGCACTCGCTTCCGGTGACGGTGACGCCGTCGTCATCGTTGTCGACCTTCTCGACGACACCGCGACCGCTCGTTTCGATCGGGTCCCCGAAAGCACCGTTCCGGTGAAGAGGCTGGCCGACGATCTCTCGGCCAAAGGCAAGGGACCGTACGAGCAGTACCACAACAAGTGGTTCGCGGCCGCTGCGCTGGAGTGGATCGAGCGGAATGCTGCTGCGGAAGGTGTCGGATAGTTGCTGCTGGGTGTCCGGTGGATGAGCTTCGGTAGGCGCCGAGCCGGTTCCGTCGTGGTAACTCACTCGAGAATCGGGCGCCCTGCGGGCGGCTGTGCCTGACCGTACGGAGACCCTACGGGTCCCTGAGCTTGCCTTCGGCCCCTTCCCCAACGCTGCCCGGCCGCCATACCCCGATAGACCTTCTCGGCCAGCACTTCTGGCCCCACGTCGGAGGTGACGTGTGGCTTGTGCTGGACCCGGTCGGTTGTGTCGACCCGCGCGATCGGGTGCTCCACCGCCAGCTGCGGAGACGAAGGATACTGGCGCCCAGTCGGTTTCGTGCCCGGGAATGGAACCCTGGCACGCAGCGTCGATGCGCTGACGTCGGACCTGAGGAGATGAGCGACGAATGCCGGGCGTGCCGCGGTTACCGAAACGGCCCTTGCACACGCCGGAGCAGGAGAAACGCCTCTGGCCCCTCGATCAGCACTGCCGTGGTGGCAGGATCGAGGGGTCGGAAGTTCAGGACGCCGGTGAAGAACCTGGCGGGCAGGTGCGATGTCGGCCGGCGCCGAAGAATGCGCTCGCGGCTCGTTGCTGATTTACGCCTCTGATGGGCGTGTGGATAGAATCCACCGTACGGTGCATGACAGGTTCCTTCTGTCGTGTGCCCAGACCCCGGTTCGGTGTTCCAGCACCTGCCGGGGTCGACCTGTATTCAGGCCGGTGGAGGGATGATCCCACGTGCGGCGATGGCCGTCAACCCGAACGTGCTTTCGCCCCACCGATGGAAGAAACTGCCTGCACTGCTCGCGGTGGGATCTCGCGTTTCGAGGTCAATTCTGCGTATTCGTCCGGACATGACGGTCGTCGTCACTGCTGGCGCGGACCGTGGCAGTCCCCGGGAGGAGGATAATGCGCATCGCGAGGTCGCCGGGCAGGTGATCTCGCTCGATCTCGAGTTTCCTGATGGTGCGATCGAGCGCGCGATCGATGAGGACGCGCGGTGCTCGGAGCACCACGCCTAGCGTCCGGGTTTGGTTGGTCCCGAGGAGGACCAATGTCAGCGGGACGAGAATCGCGATGAGCGCGACGAGCATGCGTGTGGTGGTGACCAGCGGGGTATCCGACCAGAGAACCTCTACGGCAGAGACTCCAGCGATCAGATAAATGAGGACACCTACGCTCGCCTGGAGTGCGAAGTTGGTGAACTGGCGGGTATCCCACAAGAGTCGTGCAGTGAAGGCGACGTATACGGCTCCGACTGTGCTTGCCAAGGCGGCAATGCTGATTCCCGCAGCAGCCTGGAGGAGATGTACATCTACGTCCGAAATCCACGCATGCAGCGCTACTCCGAGACTCATGGGCACTGCAGTCAGCAGCACGATCACAGAAAGGTTCTGCAAGACATGGGTGCGGACTTTGCGTTTCTTCAGGGCAGCGCTCGAGCTTCGATCGTTGGCGTTCGTAGAGAGCCGTTCGATCTTGCTGCTGATCTCCGCCTTCCGCACCTGAAGCTGAAGAGCATTTTTCGGGTCGACAGCGAAGGTTCCGTCGATTGCGACGCCGATGATTACGACGGCCGCCAGGCAGGTCAGCAGTGTGCCGGTACCCATGTTGTCCGGGTAGCTATGGAGCACCGTTGCGGGCAAGGTACATGCGGCGATGAGCCCCAAAATACCGTTAGCGGTGTTGGCAGAACGCCTTCGCGCGAACCATTTCCAACTTTCCGCATCCGCGAGACTTGGCAGCCATGCAGTGACGTTAGTGGCAACAATGAGTGTCGCGATCACGGCAAGCAGAGTAAGTGCGTCACCCCAGGCGAGTGCGAGGACGAAGGCCGGCGCGGAGTTGTCCGCGCTCGTAAAACGGAACCATTGGAACATACCCCAAAGAACCACGTATGTGCAGCACGTCGTCAAGATCACCCAGGCGACTCTCTTCGCGAACTCTCGTTCGTGCTCGACGATCCGGTGGCCCACCTGAGTCTCCGGCAACTCGGGCCCCTGTGCTGGTCCGTACATGTTTCCCCCTTTGATGTAGGTATTGTAAATCGATCTGTCCACAGCGGAGATTGCCCTCTAGCCTCGATCTTTCGTGCGGGTGACGCGCCGGCCTGAGCAGTTCGGACTGGGTGTGGAAACCGCGGATCCGGTGTGCGGCCACGATCGACTACCCGA